>DDBL01000193.1:21096-27525 GCA_002333425.1 Leptospiraceae bacterium UBA2033 | reverse complement strand
CGTATGAATGTGCGGAACAACTATTTAGTAGATTCTATGCAAATAGTCTTGCTTCCCATATAGCCAATTCCAATCCCAAGATCAAAAAAGTTTTTGATTCATGGAAAGAGCCGGCGATGAAACGCACAAATACAAAGGAAGAAAAAACAGGGGCACTACTTTCTAACCTAGAAAAAAATCAGGAGCTAAANNTTGTTTGATTTAGCAAAGATGTCTGATGAGTTAGAAAGGGCACTTGACAAACTCTTGAAAATGCAAAGTAGCAATGGCGGTTTCGCTTGGTTTGCCGGTATGCAGGAAAATCGTTATATAACCCAACATATTGTTACAGGAATTGGACACTTGGATCATTTGGGCGTAAAACGTATTCGGGAAAATTCCAAAGCTTGGAACATGACAATCAAAGCAGTTCAATATTTGGATTGGCAATTCAAATCGGATTACGATTATTTAGTAGCGGCGGAGAAGAAGGATAAGATTGATATGTCGCTACAACATGTTGGATATTTCCAAATCCAATATCTATATGCTAGAAGTTTTTTCAAGGATGTTCCGATTCCGGAAGAAACACAGGAAGCGTTTGAGTATTATAAATGGCAGTTAAAGACTTATTGGACAAGTTTCTTAGGAAACAAAATGTCTGCTGGAATGATTGCACTTGCCCTTAACCGCTTAGGTGAGGTTACTCCTGATAATTTCCATAAAGCATTGAGCGCTCACAAACTAAAAGANNGGAATGTATTGGAAACAAGGTTGGGGATACTATTGGTATGAACTTCCGATTGAAACCCAAAGTCTTATGATTGAAGTTTTTGATGAAGTAGCAAAAGACGAAACTGTAGTGAATGATTTGAAAACTTGGCTCTTAAAACAAAAACAAACCCAAGATTGGAAAACAACTAAAGCTACAAGTGAAGCTATCTACGCACTTCTTTTGAAAGGAGAAGATTGGTTATCCACTGAACCGTCAGTTGAAATCAAACTTGGCAGTAAAATAATTGACCCACTAGCGGATAAGGACATTAACCCAGAGGCGGGAACTGGCTATTTCAAAAAAGCATTTAGCGGTAGTGACGTTACAAACGATATGGGGAATATTTTAATTACTCCAAAGAACAACCAACTCAAAGCAAAGAATGCGGGTGTAAGTTGGGGAGCGGTTTACTGGCAGTATTTTGAACAGTTGGATAAAATTACTCCAGCAGAAACTCCACTAAAACTCCAAAAGAAACTTTTCCTACAAGANNATCAAAGTTCGAATTGAACTGCGTGTTGACCGCGATATGGAATTTGTCCACATGAAAGATATGCGTGCTGCTAGTTTTGAACCGACTAACGTTATCTCTCGCTACAAATGGCAGGACGGTCTTGGCTACTACGAATCTACCCGTGATGCCGCGACTAATTTCTTCTTTGACTCTCTTCCAAAGGGAACGTATGTTTTTGAGTATCCACTTCGTGTTACGCATAAGGGCAATTATTCGAATGGTATCACTACAATTCAGTCGATGTATGCACCTGAGTTTACGAGTCATTCAGAAGGTGTGAGAGTTAAAATCGGGGAATAGGTATTTCTCTGAGTAGGTAATGCATAAAAGTTTTACCTACAAGAAAAGTTACAATGAACACAGAATACATTCATAGTTTCACTGAAAGCGAACAACAAAGATTAGTCGCTCAAGCGGAATTTTTAGCGCATTACACACATCCTTTTTTAGAATTTAGTCCAAGCGACTCTGTACTTGAAATTGGATGTGGAGTGGGGGCACAAATCAAGCTACTCTCAAATAGCCACTCCTATAAGAAGATAGTTGGAATTGACTTTGAACCAAAACAAATTGAAAAAGCAAAGCAAATTCTTTTAAATGAAATCAAGTTGGGAAAAGTAGAATTAGCCGTTGGATCTGGGACAAATTTGCCTTACGCAGATGATTATTTTGATGTAGTCTATATATTTTTTGTGTTGGAGCATTTCTATAATCCATCTTTAATTTTGCAGGAAATAAAAAGAGTATTAAAACCGGGTGGGAAATTCTTTTGTACAGAAGTTTATAATTCAGGAATATCTATTTTTCCGGCAAATGAATATTTGACTCACTACTGGGATCAATTTAATAAATTACAAACGAGGATTGGTGGAAATCCTGATATTGGAATTCAGCTCGGTAATCTATGCATTGATGCTGGATTTATCGTTGATAAATTTCAGTCTTCTATTCCTATTTTGGACAAACGGATGAAGAGTCTTGGTGAACGAAAACGCTTTTTAAATATGTGGGAAACTTTATTCGTGAGCGGATATTCTTTATTATGCGAAAAAGGAATGATTGAAGAAGATGCAGATACGAAAATTTCGCTTGCATTTGAAAAGATTTTACTTAATGAAGAATCCATTTTTCTATACAGTCTTTGGCAAGTATTAGCTATAAAATAGAACAAAAAAATAAAAGTTTCACTTTTTGTTCTTGAATTTTTCTAAGAATGGATTCATCCTGTTTATTATGAAAACAGAGGAAAAAGAAAGAGCAGTTCTCATCGGAGTAAATATAAATCATCAGATTGATTTCCATGAATCCATGGAGGAGTTGAAAAATCTGACAATCGCTCGTGGTATGTTGGTCGTGGGAGTGATTGAACAAAATTTAAAGTCGATTCATCCTTCTCATTATATTGGTTCAGGTAAATTGGAAGAAACTCGTTTGTTGTTAGCGGAGAAGAAAGGTAATGTTCTGATTTTTAATAATGAACTTTCACCATCCCAATTACATAATCTTGAAAATGAACTGGACTGTCGAATTTTAGATAGAACTACACTTATCTTGGAAATATTTTCCGAACGAGCCAAAACAAGAGAAGCAAAATTACAAGTAGAAGTGGCTAAGCTACAGTATCTCCTTCCTCGTCTTGTTGGAACCGGTGAAAACTTAGGAAGACAGAGTGGCGGAGTTGGAACAAAAAATCGCGGCTCAGGCGAGAAAAAATTAGAACTAGATAAACGAAAGATTGAAACCAAAATCTCAGAGCTTAATCGTGAGTTGGAGTTTCTTGTAAAGGAAAGAGACACCCAACGAAAAAAAAGAAACAAAACGGACATTCCATCTATTGCCATAGTTGGTTATACAAACGCAGGCAAGTCGACTCTTATGAATGCAATGGTGGAAACTTACAAAAAACCAGAAAACAAAAAGGTTTTTGAGAAAGATATGCTTTTTGCTACTCTGGAGACTTCGGTTAGGAGTATTCATCTTCCTAATCACAAAATGTTTTTTCTATCAGATACCGTAGGCTTTGTAAGTAACCTTCCACACGAATTAGTGAAAGCATTTCGCACAACGTTAGAAGAAGTTATCGAAGCTGACTTGTTACTCCACGTAGTAGATTATTCTAATCCGAATTATCAAAAACAAATGCAAGTTACAACTGATACATTGAACCAAATTGGAGCAAGCGATATACCCGTTCTTTATGTTTATAATAAATCGGAGTTAACAAGCATTAGCCTTCCGAGTGTAAATGAGAATGATATTTATATATCTGCCAAAGACAGGCTAGGTATTACTGAATTAGTTGACCTTATTGTAAAACAGGTTTTTAAGCTGAATATCGAATGTATGATGTTTGTTCCTTATAGTGAAGGAAATATTGTTTCTTATTTGAATGAACATACGAACATATTGTCAGTAGATCATCAAAACGAAGGAACTTCGTTTCATTTACAATGTACCGAATCGGACTATAATAAATTGAATCAGTATGTGACAAATAGAGTTTTGCCTCTAGCCGGGAGCGTATAATAAAGGAAGGTATTTTCGATAATGGAAAAAACAAATAGAAAGTTTAAAACAGTAGAGGAATATCTTTCTTTGTTACCAACGAATACAAAGGAATTACTTCTCATAGTTCGTGATTTAATTAGGAAAATAGCTCCAGACGCAAAAGAAGTAATTAGTTATAATATTCCTGCTTTCAAATTAAATGGAAAGAACTTGATTTACTTTGCAGCGTGGAAAGAACATATCTCCATTTATCCGATTCCTCTGGGAGATGAGAATTTTCAGAAAGCAATTTCAACATATCAAGCTGGGAAAGGTACAATAAAGTTTTCGATTAACAAGAAGTTGCCGCTTGCATTAATTAAAAAAATTGTAAAGTTTAGTGTTAAGGAAAATGAAGAAAAGGCAAAGAGTATAAAGAAAAAATAATAGCCTACAGAGAATCCGCAGGCTTTATATAACTTGAGACCCCCGACAGAAAATTTCGGGGGTGACAGAGAATAAGCTCCCGTTATATGGATTATCTAAAGAAGATAATCGTAATTAACCCAAAGAGAGGAATTAATACACCAAAGGAATATAGTAAGTATCCGCCAAAGCTAGGCATTTTTACTTTATTTTCTTCGGCAACAGATTTTACCATGAAGTTAGGTGCGTTTCCAATGTATGTGTTTGCTCCCATGAATACTGCACCAACCGAGATTGCTTTTAATAATTGTTCCCATTCAGGATTTGCTAGAATTTGATGAACGTTAGTCGCGCCCGTTAAGCCTTTCGCCAAACTTAAGAAGGTTAAGTAAGTAGGTGCGTTGTCAAGGACAGATGAGAATAATCCGGTTGCCCAGAAAAATTGCCAAGGTTGTGTAACACCTAGGCTTTTACCGTTTGACTCAAGAAGAATGAGAGCTGGAATCATAGTGATAAAAATTCCTATAAATAAATAGGCAACTTCTTGAATCGGATGAAGTGTAAATTTATTATGCTCTCTGAGTTTTGGATCTGAGGTAAACTTAGATACAAAAATCAAGGCAATCATAATTGCTTCACGAATAAAACCAATGTAAGGATTGTGTTTGATTGCAGGAATGTAATTTTCATTTAAAAATGCAACAGAGAGGACAATACCAAATAGCCACAGAAAGTTTACTTGACCTGACAAAGATATAGGCTCAATATGCGTAACGTCTTGTTTTATATCAACTTTGGTTTCTTTTTTGTATTGGATTGTATCCCAAATAAAATATACAACAGATAAGATCACAATAGCTAAAATCATTTCAGGAAATAAACTAAATGTCCAAGTAAAAGGAACTCCCTGTAAGTAACCTAAGAATAAAGGAGGATCTCCAAGTGGAGTGAGGGAACCACCAATATTAGAAACCATGAATATAAAAAATACAACTGTATGCACTACATGTTTTCTCTCGGAGTTGGTTTTGAGAAGGGGACGAATTAGAAGCATAGAAGCTCCTGTTGTCCCAATGATTGATGCTAAAAAAGAACCGATTAATAAGAATAACAGGTTGTTAACCGGAGTTGCCTTTATATCTCCTTTAAGAACAATTCCACCTGAAATATAAAACAAAGATCCAAGTAGGATAATAAAAGGAATATATTCGAACACTAATGTATGATAAATTTTTCCAATCCAACCATTAGCGGCTAATATACCGAATGCGACACCACCGAGGACCCCGGAGATGATGAGTTTATTATTATTTTGCTCCCACCAGTGTGCGATGTGATGTGGAGAAATAGGAAGAATCGCAATACAAAGTAAAATGATCATAAATGGAATCACAGACCAAATTGCTAAATCATTTCCTTTGTGTTCATCATGTCCACCTTCCGTTGCATGTTCTGTTGCGTGCTGTTCGGTGGTCGGAGTTGTCTCTGTAGGAGATGAGTCCTGCGAAAAAATATAACTCGTATTTAAAGATACGGCTAATACTAAAGCGAGAAATACGCCAAGCTTCTTTTTTAGTTGCATAAGAAATTCCTATTCTTTTATTAAATTTATTGTCAATATATGAGAATAGGATAAGTCTTTCAAAAAGATTTTTTTATTTTTCTAAAAAAATTATTTTTTCTTAGTATTAATCGCTGTCATGGGAGCACTTTCTTGACCAGGCAGAAAACTCATCATAAACGCTGATTGCATTACAGATATTTTTTCGACTTGGCGACGATATTTAATAACTGCTCCGGGGTAAGCTGCCCCTTTTACAACTATATTGATTTGCTCTTGATTGAATCTGGATGTTTTGAGTTCTTCAAATTTTTCTGTTACAAGTTTATGATGAGCGCTCTTTTGTTTGTACAATTCAAATAACTCAGTGAATTTTTTCTTTTTTTCATCATCTAGTTTTCCACGCAACTGTTTGATAAGATTGTTTGCTTGTTGAACTTGTGGAACGATATTGACCATTTCTTTTTCGGATGCTTTGACTTTAGATTGATACTCTATGAACAATCTTTCATTTTGAAAATGGGCACCTAGTTCTATTACCACGTCAATACCAGCATTAGAGCCAAGGTTATACGTAGACAATCCGCCCATTACAATAATTTCTGATCCAAGAATCGCACTAGTTGCTCCGGTTAATACAACGCTGCCCAAACAAAAAATTTTGGAGTTTAGAATGTATCCTTCTAT
>DDBL01000193.1:0-20968 GCA_002333425.1 Leptospiraceae bacterium UBA2033 | reverse complement strand
TATTCAATGTAAATTTTCTCTGGCTCTTCTGGCGATGAAACATTGGTAGTAATGATATTAGCCCCAATTGTAATTTTGGGACGTTTAATCGCAGGTGGATTTAATACTGCACCATATACATCTTTGCCTGGTGTTCCTGGGACTCCTGCAAAAAGAGTCGCAATCTTTTCATCTTTTTTGATGGAAATAAATTTTTCTAGATTTCGAAAATCTGCTGAGCCATCGTCTTTGATAACAACTCTTTGGTTGTGTGGATGATAAAACTTTACCCAACCATCTAAACCATGAACAATTGGAATACCGGTTGCCACTTGTCTTTTAACAAGATTGTCATCTGGATTTTGAATTTGGTTAATTGGTACAACTTCTTTTTTCTTTTTGGATACTTCGTCTACAATATCTTTGATTAGGCTGAAGTTTACTAAATCTTCGCTTAGTTTAGAATTTGTGATCACATTGTAGATCATGGTAGGAGAAAAATCGCGTAGGCTAACACCGTTTATGTCAACAATTATGAATGCTGCCATTGCATCCTTTGCAATTTCGAGATTAATACACTCAAGTCTAGTCTCGCTTAACTGCACCAAATCTGCCATATTTTGTTGATTTTTTATTTCTTCCATTCTGTTGCCTAAGACAAAATAATACTCTACTTTAATTATGCGAAGTAATTTTTTTTGTCATTCAATTTATTACAAATCTTATTATAATTATCGGATTTTAAAAGAAATTTATTCTTTTTCGTTTAAATTTTTAAAAAAATATCCAAAGGCAGATGCTAACCCGGGTAAACTACCTATTTGCTTCCACACAGGAATTTTATCTCCGTGTGAGAGTAGTCCCGTAAGTTCCAATGTAAATTCTAAATTAAACTGTTTCATCTTAGCCGCTAATTTAATAGACTCAGTTTCAGAAATTACGTCATCGTTTTTTCCGTGAATTAAACAAACCGGTGATTTTATTTTATCAACATAATAAATCGGGGAAATTGATTTGGCAGGTGTTTCATAGGCTGCGCTAATTTTTTGAACTAAGTCTTTTCTAAAATCAGTGTCTACTTTTACTCGATCAAATATTTCTTTATGTCTCTTACTTAATTTTTCATAGAGTTTAGGAGCTATTTTATCTTTATCCGATCTAGAAAATCCATTGTCTAAAGCTGCTTGGTAGAATGTTTCGGCTAACGCATCAGAATCATCATACAATAGATGTAAGTAATTATAAAAAAGAATATTACCAGGATAATCATCTTTTAGATAATTTCCAAGTGCAAATCTACAAGTATCCAAAAGTTCAGAAAATCCACCTATTGCAATAATGGATTTGACTTTAGACGCAATTTCGGGATCTGCAAAAGCTACAAGTCCATAACCAGCAGAGAAGCTAATGGAAAAAAAACCAATATTTTTTGTGTTTAATTTTTCTTGTTCTAAAATTACTAAAAAAACATCTTTGATATTTTGTGCACTCTCTGGAGTAATTTTCAAAGCTTTAATTTCTTCAAACTCAGGGACTACTACATTGTAACCGCAAGAAGAGAGGCTAATGGCTACATCGGTCATTCGTATATCATCAATTCCATAACCACTCATTCCGTGTGTTAGTAAAATAGTGGGCGGTTTATTTTCGTAATGTTTTTTGGTGAAGAAATACTTTACTCTGTATTTCTTTTTTGGGTCACGTTTGCTTGGTAGAAAACCTTCTTCGATTCGGACGGAAGAAGAAAAACGAAATAAACCGCTTGATTTTAATAGAAATGATATTCCCCAAAAAAAATTAGACATAAAATTTAAAAGTTAGGTTTTAGTCGCTGGAGGAGTTTCTGTAAATAGTTTAAAATTATTTTTCCCTTCCTGGACAGATGTATTCAGTGCACTAGTCGCACGTTCATACCATTTATTTGCAAATTTGATATTGGAGTTATAGTCAGCAGATCCGAATGCAATTTCTATATTTACAATATTCTTTTTGAGTAAGTTAACTAGAATGCCCATTGATTTACTTATTTTTTCTCTATCTTCTAACGTTAAGAACATTCCAAGCAAATCATCTGAAAGTTTGTAAATTTCAGGTTTTTTTCCAATTACTTCTTTGATACAACTAGAAATATCTTTTAGAGTTTTTGCTTTGTCTGTTGTATTTAAAATTTTTAGGAGTGAAAGATTTTGTGGAATATCTAAAGAGACTCTATAATTTAAAATATTATTAAAATGTTCTAATGTGAATAAAGAGGTTTCGTTATCTTGAACTGATAGATTGTAGTGAATGGTTTGATCGAAATATTTTGCAAATGATTTTACTTCCGACCAAATTGGATTTATGTCTAAACTTGCTAATGGATCGGCAAATTCTATTTTAACTGCACCGAATAGTTGGTTGTTATTCACAAGAGGCAACACTGCATCAGCATGATTAGAGGAAAATGCTCCGAGTTTATTTTTTAAGAACTTCAGAATTTCTTCAGATAAGTCTGATTTTTTGCCTGCTTCGTATTTGGTAAATAGTTCTAATTTTTTTTCTATAAGACAACTAAAAGTTTGATTGTGCACAAAATACAAAGACATCGACTTGCATTTAACTACATTGGAAAGTTTATTTATAAAATCTTTGCACGATGTTTCAACGGTCAAAGTCCCTGACTCAAAAACTTTGTTGTAGTTTATGATCACACATTCTTGCTGTGGAACTGGATTGATTGCAGGAATACTTGGTTTGGTTTCAGGTACACTTACACTAGTATGGGTAGATTGTAAAACGGGGGCGGCGACTGTAGCCGGTTTTGTTTGAATACCTGTTTTTTCAAGCTCGGTTTGTAAATTACTACTTGCATCTGCATTGGTTTTTAAAACATTCTGATTCTCTGAGGGTTTGGTGTTTGCCATATTTTTGCGTAGATTTTTCAGGCGTTGTTCTTGTGCTTTGTAGGCTTCTCCTTTCGGAAAAAGGTTTACAATTAGCAATAGGCTACCCATTGATAATGCTAAAAAAATGGTTCCCCAGATATATACATCTGTTTGCGAGCTAGCTCTTTTGGCAGTCTCAGCATCAAGTGTAGTAAGGATTAGGAAAAAACAAAAAGAGATTAAGTATTTCATCATAAAATTTATAGCCGTTTAAAGTATTTGCCAAAAAAACTTTGCTTTGAATAATTTAGAAAGTAAGCGAATACCTTCTACCGATTACTCGGATAGAAGTTTATTGTAAATTACTTTTAGCAATAAGTATATACTTAATAACGGCAAGTAAGACTCTAATTCAATAGATTTTCATGAAGGAAAAGAATAATAAACAGGAAAAATGAAACTTTATACAGAATTAGCAGAATATTACTACGAAATAGAAAAATCTGGAAGAAAATTCCAAGAAGAAGTTTTATTTTTAGATGAAATTTACAAAAAACACAAAGTTCAATCTGTGTTAGACATTGGTTGTGGGACAGGGGAGCATGTTTTGGCTATGCAAGAGCTTGGTTATAAGATCTTGGGTATCGACTCTTCTCGGGAAATGATAACCCACGCCCAGAAAAGATTTCCGAATTGCAATTTTGCTATTGGGGATTTACAGACTTACAAAAAAGAAAAGTCGTTTGATGGAATTTATTCTATTTTCGGAACCATGAATTATTTAATCACAAATTCTGATCTGGAAGTTAGTCTAGGAAATATCCGAAAGAATTTGAAACCTTCTGGAATTGTAATCATGGAAATCTGGAATGCAATTCCAATTCAACTCATTCAACGTAAACCTCTCACCACCGTTGGTCATGCTAAAATTGGAAATCTAGTGATCAAACGAAACCGTGGATTCAAAATTAAACGTCCCGATGGGGCAGCTCAGTCTGAGGAAACATTGGTGGAAGTTAATTTTGTGTACAACCTAGACCAAAAAGAAATTAAGGATAAACATATTATGCGTGTTTTTACTTTGGAAGAAATAGCAAATCTTTTAGAGAATCAAAAATTTGATATTTTACAAACTTACGGAAATTATAGAATGGAAAAATACAAAAATCATGGAGCACGAATGATTATCGTTGCGAAAAAAAGATGAAACAAAGTATTCATTTTCGATTTCGAATTTCTATTTTAGTTTTTTGTTTGGTTTTTCTTGCATTCTTACTTTTTTTTGCCTTAGAAAATTTTTTATGGTTAAGTAAAATTTCGGAAAAGAATGAAGAACTTTTTGCGAATAGTTTTTTTCTTGGACGATTTTTTATAGCAATCTCCTTTTCTATTTTATCTGGACTCGGGGCGTATGTTTTTTCAAATAATTTTTATGAGTCTCTCAGGCATTTGTCTCATTTGATTCAGTATTGGAGTAAAACGTTAGTTCCTATTAATGAAGATGCGATTACTCTTTATAAGGATTCAGAGGTTACGCAGATTATAAGTTTTTTTCACAAGGGGATAATAGCAAATAAACAAAGAGAAGAAGATAGGCTTGTTAAATCTATTGAGTTAAATAATACAAATATTGTTCAAAGATTAAAGCCGTATTTGCCTGAGATGGAATTAGGGGGATTAAACAACTTAGATGTATCTGTTTTTCCTAATTACACAAACAATCCTCGTTGCGATTTCGTAGATGTAATAGAATTAGAAAGCGGATACTTATGTGTAATCGCTGGATTTGAAAACTTGGAAATTCTTGAATCTATTTATAAATATAAACTCCAAGGAATTTTTGCGGTTGTTAGAGCTTTGTATCATGCAAAAGAAGAAGATGTTTTGATGCAGGTGAATAAAGTAATTCAGCAGTCAAAAATTGATAACTTGAATTTAGGCTTATTCTTTATTTCTAATAATTCGGATCACATCACTTATTTGAATAATCAAAAAACTCCCTTTTTGATGCTTGGTGACCAAGGTTTAAGTATTCATTATAGCGAGGAGATGTTATATGATTTTACGACAAAGGAAACTTTGTTTTTAAAAGCTGTATTTGTAAAACCTAGTTATTTGATTGTACTTTCAGATCGAATACATGAATTGTTAAATATAAATCCAAATAATTTGGTTGAATATTTAGAATCAGAAGTATTTACAAAACCTAATTTTAAAAATTCAAAGGATTTACTTTTGCAGATCAGTTTACATTTAGATGCTCATGGTAAAAAACAAGGAATTAAAAACGTATTAGAATACTTAGTCTGTATTGTAATAAAAAAAATAGGTTAGGTTTTAATTTTCATCTTCGCCTGTAAATTCTTCTTTATGAGAAACATCTCTACCAAATGGAAATAATCCATTTCGATTTTTTGTCTTTAAGTTAAAACCTGGATGCACTTTAGAAAAAGTAAAAATAAACTTCATTCGTTCCCGACCAGATTTACTAATTACAAAAGCAGTGCTCAGAGTAATCTCTAAAAAATCAATCATTCTTTCTTTAGAAATTTTATCTGATAGTCTAAATTCCGCAAGTTTTCCAATGAGTTCATGACTTTCTAATTTTTCTGTTGCTGCCATTTTTAGAAAATGTGTCATTCGGGGATGTTTATATAAAACAGGACCTTCTCTTTTGATTGTAATTGTATATTCTTCTGCTCTGGGATCTTTTTTGAAAGTGAAAGACAAGTGGTGTTCCGAGATGGCTGAACATTTTGTGGGTATATCACCGGTATTCGCTCCGATAGAAAAATTAGAAACTCGATCTGCTTCATTTACAATGTATTCGAATGTCTGTCCTATGGAGGGTGGGTATTCAATTTCGGAAACTTTCTGCTCTATAAATGGATACAGAAGTTGATTATAAAATGCAGCCAGTAAACCAACTAGAGAAAGAATAAATAGTAGTCCAAGTAGATACAGAGAACTGTCTTGTATGATGAGTGCTAGCAGATTCAGTTCCTTAACCTTTTTAATTCGCTGTTTACACTTGAGATTGTCATAACTTATACCTCTTTCTGAAAAATCTAATATTAATTAGAGTGGGAGTATAAAAAAAGAAGGTTCGGTCTTTAGATTAATCTATTGCACGATAACGAGTAGTGATGGATGTTGCGATTCTACGTTCTTCCCGCTCTGCATCGGTAAGAAAATTATCAGAATCATCAATCCAAGCTTTTTTCCATTCGGAGTGCCAAGTATTCCATTTGGATCTTTCGTCTCGTTTATGCATTAATTCTTCTGGAATAACATGACAAAGATGGTCTAATTTTTCAATCTTTGTAGTAATTCTCTCAATAAGCGACATAAACTTACTTCTTTTTTGTTCCATAATTTCTATCGGCATCCTATCGCGATTTCACAATTCTATAATTTCATCGAAAAGCAAGAAAAAAATATTTTCTCACAGAGCACGCGGAGAACACAGAGGAAAGAGCCTATAAAATTGCTATTCTCCGTGAACTCTGTGCTCTCTGTGAGAGATGTTTTTTTCTTTTACACAGTTCCTGCTGGACTTGCAGTAACGTTTTTCTTTTTGTAGTAACCGTAACCAACAGCACCAACAATTAAGAGTAACCAGATATACCAGAATTTAACAAGTATGATTGTAATGGCAATAATTACAAAAGCTACTACTCCTAATACAAATCGAATTACTGAACTTCCCATGGTTCCAACAAATGGGATGAAATCCAAGAGCATGGTAACTGGACCAACTAAAAGAGAAAGACCTGCCCACAATAAAATGAAACTTACAAATCGCCCAATCCATTTTTTGGTAGAATCATCTGACTTTATAGCTGCCATTGTTTGCGCATAATCGCCAACACTTGCACTCATAAATGCTTCGTCTTTATAAGTAAACTTACCAAGAGTATCTCCTTTAAGAGTTCCCAAAAAAGTCATATCTGTTTCTGGAATTGGAGTTACTGTTAAAGAAATTCGCTCGCAACCTTCATATTCGTTACTTGCACAATTTGCGTTGCTATATAAATAATTTCCAGATGGCGTATAACCATTAGTAATCACTTCGCTGTCTGCAGGTTTAGAACTTGATACGGATGAAGTAAAATCAGTATCGGAAAGACTAACTTTGTAAGTTTTACCATCACTAACAAGCATACCGCCTGTCGCTGTATTGGTATCCGACTTGACTCTTCTCTGGTAGAATGGTTTGGATTTACAAGCAGGGAGTTGAAACTTAGAAGGATTTTCGGGATCATTTGTCCATTTGAGTTTACATTCTCTTACCTTCTTCTTGTTACTACCTTCGCCTTCTGTTCTCTCTGTTTCATCCCAAGCGTATACTTCTGAACTTTCGCTTACGCTGATGTAACTTCCTTGTTTTACGAACAAACTTCCAACAGGCTCGGCACTTAACTTTCCAGTGATATATACTGGTTTACCTTCTTCCATTTGTGTAACTGGTTTTGCATTCTTAAATGCGTCACCCGCTTGTGTGCAAGTTTCTACTTTAAAAACCACAAATATAGAGAGAGGAATTAACGCGAATCCTGTCAATATTCCTTTGAGTGAATCTCCGAATTGTGAAAAAAATCCTACTGATTCACTAGATGACATTCCGTCACTACTAATCGCCATAGATATCTCCTAAAATAATTTTACGTGGGGGTAATAGTGTTAGATAATGCAAATAATACAAGAAGTTTTTTTGTTTAAGAAAGGTGATGCAAAATATAAATAGACGAATTGAAACAAGTGAGGATTTTCTTTTAACAAATTTGAAAAATTTTTTCAAAAGAGACCAGGTACAAATCGGCACTTTACTTTTCGTATGTATTGAAGATAACTTTGGTCTTTTCGAAGATGACTCTCTTCTGTATAAGCTCTCCAAGTGTAAATAAGAGTCCAACCAAGTAATCCAAACATATTTTGAAAATTTAAAAAAGGTAAATGCTCGATCCACCAAGCAGTAATTTTAGCAGCATACGCAGGGTGACGAACCAATCCGTACATTCCTTTTGTGATAATTTTTCTTCTACTTAAATTTCCAGCATTTAAACCTAAATTGAATGTGCTAATGAAATAAATTGTGTAGAGGATAAGAGTTAGTATCTCAAAAGTTCTAAGAATCCAAAATGAATCGAGCCATTGGTTGTTCGGCATTTTGGAATAGGGAAGTATTTGGGCAGTTGAACCATTGAATGGAGGATAACAAATTAATGCCGCTATCCAACCCATAAGATGAGGTTGAGGTTCTCGTATTCTATTGCCAAGCCATTTTGATTCTATCGAATACGCAAAGAAAAATACAATCGTATCTAAAAATAATAATAAATTAAAGTAGGCATTGTAAAAATAGCTAAAAGGATTTTTTAAAAAAATAAATATGTCTGTAGATAAATCTCTAAAATAAGGCAAAATTACTTTCAAATGATCTATTAAAAATACAAACATCATCGGAATAAAAATAAATTTTATCAGGAAAGTTAAAAATAGATTCTTATAACGTTTATGATTTAGGCTAATTTGAATGTGAAATATTTGTTTTAAAAAGGAAATCAATATTAAAAGCTTATCACCTAAATCAATAGATCCTTTCTTAGTAAAAAAAACTGAAATGGAAAGGTAAATAAAGCTTATCCCCAACCATACAATGAAGATTACATTTAATGCGACTTGCCAATCTCTATAGAAAGGAGATTGAAAAAAGGGAATGCTTTTGTAAATGATATAAACTATTCCAATTAGAATTGTGTGAACTAAAATACGTATCACAAATGTGCGGATAAAATTATTTTTTTTCACAAAAAAAACTTTATTGCCCAATACATGTTGTAATAGGCAATACCATTATTCAAATTTACTAACAAGCATTTATTTAGTATTAATTGCACTTAGAAGTGTCTGAACCGCTACAAGAACTTTGGCAAGCGAGGAAACCGCTGAAAGTGCCATTATATGTATACACATAATTAAAGGTCGTATAACTGTATGTTCCACAATAGCAGGAACAAGAAGAACTCGTACTACCCCCCGATGAACTACTGCTACTGGAGGTTGTTCCACCTGATGAACCACTACCAGAACAAGTCCCTGAGTTTGCGCAATCTGAATAGCTTGGATAACAGGTCGAAGACGCTGAACAAGAATAGTAAGAAGCAGCGCATCCGCTAACATTTGTGCTGCAATTATTTGTAGTAGTAGTTCCACCGGATGAGCTACTGCTCGATGTTGTTCCACCAGATGAACTACTACTCGATGTTGTTCCACCAGATGAACTACTACTAGAGGGAGTGAAGCTAGGTACTACTTGGGATCCATTGCAGTTCGAACTACTGTAACAGGCACCAGTATCAGTGCTATAGTATGGATACGTGCTATAACAGCCACCAGATGCACCAATGTAAGCACAAGCCCTAATAATAATTCCAGTTCCAGTGCTTGTTCCCGTACTCGATCCAGAACCAGTTCCTGTCCCTGTCCCTGTCCCTGTTGGGGTAGAAATGCCACCCGGCGGAGTTGGCATAGTCGGTGTTTCCATAGTGCTTAACCTATTAACTAAGGTTTTTGTCGTATCTAAAAAACAGCCAACAGTCTCGGGGAGAGTTCCCACAGATGGCTCATCTAAAGGGAGTGATGGATACTTAGCACGTAAAGCGGCGTATTTCGTAAGGCACTCATAGAAATTAGTTGATTGAAAATAAATGCGCCTTTGACTTCCATAGACAGGATGGATGCATTTTCCAGGATCATTCGGATCTTGGTCTAATCCACTAATGGAGCATTTCTGTCCAGACAAGGGAATATCCTTCAAAGTAAGATTAGTTAAATTAACCCCAGTTAAAGATGATACATAGGAACTAAGGTATTTAGTCGCAGTTATTATATTCACTTGGTACGAAGTTGCAGTAGGATTTACTTTACAGGGAGCCTCGGTAACGTACTTTTTTGTTACAGTATCATATCCACTCGAAACTTGGACTATACATTGACGGGTAGAACTATAGAATTCTTCAGTAATACTAACATCCATCATTGCTCTTGAGGTAGAAGTCCTTGGAGTTAAAATTTCCAGCGTATAAGATGAAGATTGTATAGAACTTGGAATTTGAACTTTAACTTCAATGCCTGTCGAGTTGCTACAGGCTTGCGTTGAATAATTTGTACAAGAAGAACTCGAACTGGAAGAAAATCCTGAACTTTTTGCCGGACTAAATATCCCCAAAATGAACTGAGTTTTAATATACTGTTCTACGAAGTTTGGTTCATCCTTGCTACCGCCACAATTTAAAACTAGAAGAATCACGATAGCAACTAAACTTTTAAATATTGTTTGCGTTTGATAATTTTTCATCCTAAATCTCCTTACGAAAATCCCAATGCACTGCTGCATTATTCCTTTTCGATTGATTACATTTGTTTTTATTCTCTTATTCATGGTTTTCCCCTAATATTAAATTCATAAGTTCAATCAAGTTTATGTAAAAATTACGGAAGAGTTATGCTATCAACCCAACACTTATCTGAACCTGCTGAATTACTACTATCCTTAGTATATGTCCAATTAAGATAATGGTTCCCAGCAGTAATTGTATACGTATTGAGAACCCATCCACTGGTTCCGCTCACACCCGAGCCTTCTGATGTTGGGGAGGTTGGTGCGTTACCATCGATTGTAAATTTACAATAATCGAATCCCGATTCAGAAGAAACTTTCCGGTAAAAAGTCACAGAGCCTGCACCAGTAGTTACACTGACTGAAAAATTTGAACTAGTGCTATTCACGATAGCTGGAGATTTAACACATTGACCACTAAAGCAATTGCCTGAAATCGGTTCAGCCATCCATGTGCCTGACCATCCGCTCGGTATTCCAGAATCAAATGAATATGAACCCGAGGTTACTTGCACATTTGCTGCTGACTGTTCAACACATAATAGTGGTTTTGTTAAGTTACAGTTGTTAACCGCCCCTGCCGATCCCCAAGATGGAGTTGTAAAAGTAAGGAATGCACCCAGACCAGTATTAGATGATGAATTTGTTGTCCAGTTCAAACAGCTATTTGTTATACTACCATACCATGCATAACTCGAAGTTGAAGTAGAATCTATAGGTGCTTCAATAAAACTTGGCGGGAGTAAGATAGATGAAGATGTAAAAAGAAAAGTGTATCCGTCTCTGGCATAATATTTAGTATTAGGTGCCAATGCACCAGAGTTATAAAGCAATGCTTTATAGGTCTTAGTTGTGTCAGGTCTATTTGAATCAGAATTACAAGTGGAGTTAAATGAAGAACCAAGAGCAGCAGAAATTGGAAAACTAGTAAATATTCTTAGCCCAATTGCCTTAAATCCCAAAGTAGCATGGGTATGTGCTCCATTTGTATTGCTTACAGATACTTGATAAGTTTGTTGCGAAGGAGGTAGGGTTGATGGCACGGTCACTGTTAAAGATGTAGTAGTTGCAGCTGTAACAGTACCTGGATAATTTGTATTCTTACCAAAATAAACAGTGTTACCCGAAGTGGATGAGCTAAAGTTAGTTCCGGTGATTGTGATTGTGCTGCCTGGATTTCCGATCGTTGGGCTAATATTCGTAATAGTTGGTCTTGTCGAACTTGGAGGAGTACTCAAACTATAAGTTTGGTATTCACCGCAATATACTGCCTGTGGTTTCCCTGCACACCCTGTGCTAGTGAATTTACCGTAAAAATCTGTAGTGCTGTTCGAATAACCTACGAATGAGGCTTTAGAATAATCAGAAAATGCGTTAGTGCTTGTTGTATCACTCCAATTTGAGCAATTGTAAGGAGAGACGTTTGTATAGTATTTGCCGCCTGTGGCAACCACTTGATAGTCGGATGTAACACCGTTAAATAATACTCCTTGCATCTCTGCATTTGCATTAGTAACTCCAATCAAAGTCCCGTCAGGTCGGGTATATACAGTATTTGCCGCAAGATTAGCCATCTTACCGAACATATATATCCAAGACCTGTAAGGATTTAGGCTAGGCACATTGTTCGCAGTATTACAATTATTATCTATTGTTAAATAATTTGAGTTCATTCCATTGCTATTCACATACAAAAACATATGCTTAGAATTGGCTGTTCGTTCTTGCGTGAAAGTGTCAATAAACGCTGATAGACCATAGCTCGAGCAACTTCCTGAATTGCCAAAGGCCGTTGCCCATAAATAGTAATCGCCCGTAGAAGTGGCTGAATAAAGTAACGGCGCTGAAACGTTAGTATTTGTACTCGTATCATAATCTATAAAACCGTTTGTAATACTCACTGATACTTGTGTACCAGAAGAATTAAATAAAACCAGTCTTAGTTTTGCAGAATCAGAACCAGATGTAGCACATGCAGTGCCGGTAAGTAAGGCAACTATACTTTGCCCACTCACTGCACTGATTTTATAAAGATAGGTTGAATATGCGGCACTCATAGTAGTAGGAGTTATCATCGGATCTTTATCTAATACATTAGAATTTGCCATCACAGAAAAGGAAGTTGTAGAACCGTTTGTTAGTGCTGAAACTCCCGTTCCAGTTCCAGTCGGACTACCCGTTCCAGTTCCAGTTGCNNGAATTACCACCTCCGCCGGCGTTAGATCCAAGTAACTGATTAAGTAGGAAAAAATTGATGATCCCTGAATCTCCACTTTTACTACCGTTACTACAAGTAGGGATTAGCAGAGCCGTTATCAATAAAGCAATAATTCTTTTCATAGAATACTCCTATAGAAGATACTTATGAAGTATGCTCATATAATTTCTTCTTTGTCCATCCCCCCTATTGGGTAGATTTAAGAAAAAAAACCTAATTTTGACTAGTTACCCCCCAGTATTAGGGATAAATAGACTTGTATAAATGCTAGCTTCTATACTTTGTAGATATAACCTATGAATTCCTTATTGAAGAACAAGGCAATTACCTATGGAGTTGTGGAAGACGACAACACTTTCAGTTCTACGCTATCAAGTCTTCTTAGAATGAGAAAAAATACAGCTAGAGTCATTGAATTTCCTACTGCTGAGCAGGCGTTGGATTTTCCATTTTTGAATGATATTGATTGTCTGATCGTGGACTACAGACTAAAGAAAATGGATGGCATCGATCTGTTAGGGGATTCAAAAATTCGAGAACTCAAAATTCCTAAATTAATTTTATCAGGATTTGATGCAGAAAAAAAAATTTTTGAAGCCTTGAAATATGGGGCTACTGGTTATATGTTCAAAGAAGAATTATATTCTTTAGATTCAATTTTAGAAACACTACTGAATGGGGGAGCATTTATTACACCAACCATTGCGTTAAGAGTTGTTACATTTTTTAGGGATATGAAAAGGTCAGAGGAGAATTTTGAAGACCTAACAGAGAGAGAAGAAGAAATTTTAAAAGAACTTTCTAATGGTTATTCTCCAAAAGAAATCGCAGAGACCCTTAAAATTAGTATACAAACGGTTCGTACTCATATAAAAAATATTTACAAAAAATTAGAAGTCAATAACCAAATCCAACTTTTAAAAAAAGCAAAAGAAAAAAATCTACTTTAGTAAATAATACTTATACAATTATTCTATGAATGAATTTAGAAAGAATCTTGTTTTTATTCTAATTATCATTGCAGGGTTCATTTCCCTTTCCTACTTACTTAGAAATCCTTCCGAGTGGTCAAAAAACCTGCAAATAGAAAAAGCGCCTAACTCATGGGAATTTTGTGAAGGAGACTTTAGGATGGGAGAAAATTGTACAGAAAAAAACAAATGGAAATCAGTTTCATTTCCCGGCAATATCCCATTATCCTCTAAAGAAGTGAGAAATATTTGGATTCGATTTTTAATCCCGAATAAAATGAAAGCAGATTACAAAGATTATGCTCTATATCTTGCCCTAAATTACCCGTTAGAAATTTTTATAGACGACAACAAAATTTTTTCTTTTGGTGAATTTCGTCCTGATGGCACTGCTCCCTTTAATGGGTTTAATCATGCACATTTCGTTCGTTTACTAGAAAATCCAAGCGGCAAATACCTATATATCCGACTTTATTCTGATTGGACAAGAACTGAGGTGATTTACCAACCACTTCTAGGAAATTACAGTGATTTGGTGCTACATGAGTTTATTTCCCAAATTGATATACTGGTTATTAGCATTTTTTATTTGGTCTTTGGTTTTTTTGCTTTAATTATTTATAGAAAAGAGTCAAATTTCAAATCTTTTTTATATCTCGGGTTAATCAGTCTTTTTTCCGGTGCTGGTGGAATCTATTTAGCTGAATTTAAGAAACATATTTATGATGCCCCCTTATTGTATTCTCAAATTTTTATGCCTTGTTTGTTTGCATTAGGTCCGACTCTTCATCTTTATGTAATTTCTATTTTCGGGAAAGGTTACAAATCTTCTTTTCAAATTACGCTTTATTTATATATCCCAATTCTTATTTTTTCTATCTTTTTGGCTTATCTAACTAATCGAAGCGTTTATTATTACCTGGAAACTTTTTTTGCAATATTGTCAACTTTCGGAATCCTAAATATTTTATTTCACTTAATCTACTACGTTCACCAAGGAAATAAATTTGCAACGTACTTTAGTTTTAGCTTTGCAAGTTTAGCTGGTTCACTCTCAAGTTTTAGTCTTTATATTTTAGGAGTGACCTCTTACTATGGAAATACTTATCTACTTGGATACTTTGGTTTTTTCATTGGCATGGTATTTGCGTCTGGTGAAGAATATTTTCAGTCTAGAAAAAAATTAGAAGAATATTCTAAAAATCTAGAAAAAATCATTCTAGAAAAAACTGTTCAAATCGAGAAAAAAAATAAAGCTTTATTCGAAGAGGAGAAAAAGATTATTAACCTCGAAAAACAAAATGCAATTAATAAAGAAAGAGAATCTATTTTTGCGGATATTCATGATAACCTCGGGGGTAAATTATTAGATCTTTCCATTCAATTAAATAATATTCAACTCAATAGACCAATCCGCTTGGACGTTAAAGCAAAAATTAGTGAACGAATCAATGAAGTTCTGAAAGGTCTTCGTAACAGGCTACTGGCATTTGAAGATATGGAAAAAATAGAAGAGAATTTTTTAGAAGGAATGCAAAATTTTCTAATCAGGAGATATTCCCTTGTAAATAGAAAAATTCAATTTGAAGCAAACTCAGATTTTCAAACGCTATGTATAGACAAGTCTATCTGTATACAACTTCTCAATATTTTTCAAGAACTAGTCAATAATGATTTAAAATACGGGGTTGGTAAAACTATTTGGAAGTTAAGTCTTGCGGATAATATGCTTTTTCTCCAATTGCAATCTATTACAGTTTGGGAAAATAAGCAATTTTCTTCCGGTAATGGTCATAAAACAATTCAGAGTAGAGTTGATATATTAAATGGAAAATACTTACAGCAAATTAATAACGGGGAATATCAAGCCGAATTAAAAATTCCAATCGATAGTGATTGAATAGAATTAGGACTTATAAACTCACATTAAGCACAGATGCGTGTATCGACTTTACGCATTTCGGTCGAGTTAAAATCCTATTAGTTTCTTATAACAACTCCCTACTTACTAATCGCCTGAATAAAATGAGGAATTATCTCTGGCACAAATACTGCTGTAATCACCATACCAGCAACTGCACCGTAAAAATGAGCTTCGTGGTTGATGTTGTCATATTGATTGTTTGCGGAATAATAAGAGTAGGCGAGGTATAAAAATCCAAATACAAAAGCGGGAACTCCGACTGGAATAAACATGATTCCAATTTTTGCCATTGGTTGAAATAGGATAAAACTAAAAATAACACCTGATACGCCGCCTGACGCACCAAGACTTCGATACATTGGATTTAGTTTATTTTTCAATATGCATGTGTATACACTTGCTAGAATTGAACCAAAGTAAACGAGGAAAAACTTTGTATGCCCCAAATAACTTTCTAATACAAAAGCAAAAGAGTAAAAAGAAAACATATTAAAAAGTAAATGCCATATATCCGCATGAATAAAGGCATGAGAGAAAATTCGGTAGTATTCTTTTTTGCGAATCATTCCATAAGGATGAAGAATGAATCTGTCGATTAACGATTCATCCTTATAAAGTGCCCAGAGGCTAATCGCGATTGTCCCAAGTAGGACAATCGAAGCAACTGGGAATAGAAAAAGGTATCTCAAGCTTTTGACCTATCTTTGAAATAAGCATCCATTTCAGCTATGAATGGGTTGATATTTTGTTCGTATGCTAAAATAGCTTGAATTGCTTTTTCGTAAACACTCATCACAAGAGCTTGAGCGGCATCGCACATTTGCTCCTTACGAAAAGATTCTTCGTGTAAGGTTTCTGTAATAGATCCGTCAGCTTTGAATGGAAGACAACCAAGTAAGTTTTGCATTACAATTTTGTCGTCACCCGCAACGTGAGAAGGATCAAAGATAGTAGGCAGTATCGTTTTTTTCTTTGCGTGTGTGATGACGTTGAAGTCAGGTGTGTTACGACAGTAACCTTCTTTGATGAAAAGAGTTTTTACCCCACGCTCGCAGAGGATAATATTGAGATTCCCCTGATTGGCGATGTATTCTGCGGCAGAAAACCACTCTTCTGCTTCGTTTCCAAAACCACGTTTTAGAATTACCGGTTTCATCGTCTTACCCACAGCTTCGAGTAATTCAAAATCCTGTGCATTACGAGTTCCAATTTGAATCATGTCGGCGTGTTTTGCTACTTCTTCTGCCATTGTATGATCCATAACTTCGGTTACATACGGTAAGCCGGTCTCTTCTCTTACCTTATCAAGCATTTTAATTCCTTCCCATCCAAGTCCACGCCAATCAGTTGGTCTTGTTCTAGGTTTGAAAGCTCCACCGCGGATAATCATTCTGTCTAAAATTCCATATTTTTCACCGAGAGCTTTTGCTTGTTTTGCAATAGTGAGAGTTTGTTCCATTGTTTGTGGGGAATCAGGACCAACGATAAATACGTGTTTGCCGTTACCAATTTTACGAACCAATCCATCTAGACCTTTTACTTCTACAATTCTATCTTGTCTGTGAACAACTTCGCCTGCTTTTCCTGCGGCTACTCTTGCAATATTTTTGTAAGGCGCGGATACATTCCAGATGCGGCTAACACCTGCTAGCTCCTTGACGTATCCAGATTTTTCTGTGATTTTTCTTGTATCACCAATGAAGTGAATGGTGTCGCTTATGGATCCACCGCGTATAATTTCTACATCGTTGCCACATTCTGCGGCTAATTTTTTAATCTTTTCTTCTGTTTCGGAAAATCCCTTTTCTAATTCTACAATATCCATTTTTTACCCTCGAAATACAAAGTCCTATCGAACGAGTAAAAGTCAAGAATTTGTAGGAAAAGGGCTTTCTTTCAAAGTAGTTAGTGCTTTTTTGATTGCAATTTACCAGAATTCTTTGATACTGAACTCATGTTAGCTCTCAAATTAGAACTTCCAAAAACTATATCCCGAATCACTGATCGAAAGTTTCAGGATCTATGTCATAAGAATCCAGAAAGTCGCATAGAAAGAACGAGTGAAGGAGATATTGTAATTATGGCACCAACTGGGGGAGAGACCGGAAAAAGAAATTTTTTATTGGCAGTCAAAATTGGAACGTGGAACGAAAAAGCGAAACTAGGAGTTCTATTCGATTCCTCTACTGCTTTCAAATTACCTAGTAGTGCCATACGTTCTCCCGACATCGCATTCGTAAAAAACAAAAAATGGAATTCTATTTCTAAAGAGGAAAAGAAAAAGTTTCCCCCTCTTTGCCCTGATTTTGTAATTGAGCTTTTGTCTGATTCAGATTCGATTTTACTTACAAAAGAGAAAATGGACGAATGGATGAAGAATGGATGTGCGCTCGCATGGCTCATTGACTTCGAAGATCAGACAATTTATATTTATCGAAAAGATAAACCAACCCAAGAATTAAAAGGTTTAAAACATACACTTAGCGGTGAATCAGTATTACCCGGCTTTCAATTAAACCTAAAAGAAATTTTGTAAATTTAAAAAATAGAAGAGAGTTCGAGTTTGATTTCTGGCAATGAAGTCAGAGTTAGAATGTCAGTATTAGAATAGGTTTTCATTTCTGAATACCTATCTTGCATAGGTTTTGCATAAACTTCCACTGTATTATTATTTAGATTGAAGAGCCAATATTCTGGAATGTTAGCTTGTGCATATACAAATGCCATAGATCTATCTTCAGATAAAGTGGTAAGAGAAACTTCTACAACAAGTTCTGCCTGAGTTGGATGCGAATTTTCATAGTCACTGATCGAACCTTTTACAATGGAAATGTCTGGTTCTGGTTCGGATTGTTCTAAAGTGATTGGTTGTTCTGATCTTACGTGCATATTTTTAGGGATAATTAGAGTAAGAGCTTTTAGAATTTTTAAAACTAAAGTTGCGTGGCGTGGAGATTTAGGCATTTTCTCGATTACTACTCCTTCTATGAGTTCTGTGCGTTTAGACAAAAAACCAAGTTCGCCGAGGGCATGGTATTCTTTTACTGAGAGTAGGTGGGCACGACTACGTATCGCAGGATTTTCTAATACAGGTGACATGACTTTTATTTAAAATCTATTCGTTTCTTTTGTCAATCGCATTTTGAAATATAGATTCATCTTAGGTAAGGTGAGCGTCTATTCACTTTGCATTTTTGAGCACAAACTTATACAGCGAATCTACCATTGTTTCAAAATGAACTGGATTTGAGAAACGGTGATCTGCTTTGCGGATAATATCCAGTTTGCACTCAGGAATTAATTTAAAAATAAGTTTACTTTGTTCTACAGGAACAATTTCATCTGCATCCCCATGAACAATGAGTGTAGGAATACGAATCTTATCTGCTATAGGGAATGTATTGTTTTTCTTTAAGTCTTGGAAAAATTTATAATTCAAGCGATAAGTTTCTCCTTCTTCGTTTTGGTAAAACGAAAATCCATCCCGTTTCCATTCTGCTAAATTTTCCTTTGTTCGATGAGTCAGTTCGATTTCTAAAAAATTAGAGACAGGACATTTTAACCCAAGAAAAATAAGGTCTTTTGATTTCGCGGCTGTGAGTAATGCTGTTAGTCCACCAAAGCTTGCACCTATAAGACCGATTTTTTTATATCCTTTCTTTTTTAAAAATTCAATAGCGCATAACGCATCTTCTACCGCTTCCGAAACTGTAATGTTTTCGAACTTCCCATCGCTTTCCCCATGCCCGTAAAAATCAAATCGAAACGTCGCTATGTTTTTTTCTTTTAGCATGGCATGTAATCTTGTATTAGTATTATTGTCCTTCGTAGAATGAAATCCATGACATAGAATGACTATCGGATGATTCTTATTATCCGGTGCGACAAGAACCCCACAGAGTTTATTGCCTTTTTTATTTTTGAAATAAATTTTCTGGTTCATTGGAGTTCCTTTTTTTCTAAATTCTAAGATAAAGTAGAATTAGCTAGTGAAATATATATAAGCGTCATCTCCGAGTATTACCCGCCCGCTTTTGCCTTATAGCGAAACAAAGGGACGAATATAGGGAATTACGACCAAAAACGCTACGCAGTATTTATTGTTTTATCTTTCTATGACAAATGATAGCATTTTTTATTTAAAATCCTGCTTGNNAGAAGGTTTTATGTCTGAAATTAGACAAAATATTATAACAAGAGATTGGGTGATTGTGGCAACTGATAGAGCGAAGAGACCTCACGAGTTCTCTAATAAAAATGTTTCAAAGATTCAGTTGCCTGACTACAAAGCGGATTGTCCTTTTTGTCCGGGTAATGAGCATTTGGCGACCCAAGAGTTTTTGAGGATTAATGGAGAGAAGGATTGGAAAGTTCGGGTTATTTCAAATAAATTTCCTGCGTTATCTCCTGAAGGAGAAAGGCTTCGTTGGAATATAGGAATTAATACAACTATTTCTGGCGTTGGAATTCATGACGTTGTGGTTGAAACTCCTCATCATAATTCGATTACGGCACTGTTACCTGAGTTAGATATTTATTACTTACTTTTAGCATTTAAGTTGAGATATGAAGAAATTGCGAAAGATCACCGGATGGAGATGATTGTAATTTTTAAAAACCATGGTGAATCGGCAGGAACTTCCCTCGAACATCCTCATTGTCAAATAGCGGCTACTCCTGTTGTTCCGTATCAGTTTCGTGCGCGGATACAAGAAGTTATGCGCTATTTCGATGATCATGGAGATTGTATTTTCTGTAGAACTGCACTTGATGAAATTGCAAATGGAACTAGAATCATAGCTGAGAACGTTAGTTTTATAGCCTTTATCCCTTATGCTGCTTTGACTCCTTTTCATATTTGGATTTTTCCTAGAGAACATATTTCCTCTTATGAAGATACTTCTGATTCTGAATTAAAAGATTTGGCAGGGATTTTGAAACAAGTGCTTACTATGTTGTATTATGGTCTTGGAAATCCTGATTATAATTTTACAATTAGATCAGCTCCTATGGCAGAAAAAATTACCAAATACTACCATTGGTATCTTTCTATCGTTCCTCGAATTACCAAACAAGCTGGTTTTGAAATGGGAAGTGGTATGTATATTAATACTGCATTGTCAGAAGAAAGCGCTGAGTATTTGCGAAATGTAGAAATTCCGAAAACTCCCTAAGTATGGCGGATAATGCTATTGTTCCGCTAGAGCGAAGAGCACCTTTTACACGTTCCATGTCAGACTTAGGACGAAAGATTTCGGGTGTGTCGATTCCATAGACGCGGAAACTTCGTGTTATCCGTATATCGAAACCAAGCTTAACTTCCCCTCAGAATGTATCACCGTCAATCCTATTTTCTATACAATTTGTATAAGATGGGGATACACTTAGGATAGCAGGAAAGATGGGGGTAAACATAGGTGCAAACTTGCCTATAAAATTTTTTTCCTATCTTTGCACCTATCTTTAGAGGTAACTTTAGAGGTATACTAAGTGTATCGCAAACACGAAGGAAGTGTAATCCCTTGACTGTTTATAGGTTGTGCTACTTTAAACAGGGTCTACCTGTAAGAAGTAGGTAAAAAATTTGTACAAAATAAGAGGAAAAGAAAA
>DDBL01000166.1:14542-24075 GCA_002333425.1 Leptospiraceae bacterium UBA2033 | reverse complement strand
GAGATAAAAAAGACTTGCTAAATAGTAGAATTTCAGTTTAGGATATACTATATGGGGTATTGTATATGAGATTATTAATAAGCGAAAAATCCTACCTAAAAAACAAAACTCTTTTGGGAATCATACTCCTATTTAGCCTGATTTCGACTTCTTCTCTTTTGACAAATGAGACTCTTGGCAGGGATTGTAATAAATGCCACGGGATGTTGAACTTCTCTTATTTAAGTTCTGATCTTAAATCCATTCGAAATCTAAATGTAAACGAAGAACAATTTAAAAAATCCGTTCATGGAAATTTAAACTGTGTAGATTGCCATAAAAATACAGAAAGTTACCCGCATAAATCTTTAGAACAAAAAGTTGGTTGCAACCAGGATTGTCATTCTAACGACAAAGAAGGAAATCCGTATACACATGAAAAGCAAGTCACCGAGTTTGAAGATTCTATTCACACAAAAGGCAAAAATGGGAAAAGTGCAGACAGTCCTACTTGCGTTAGTTGCCACGGCTACACATCCGTGCATAATATTCAAAAAGCTACTAAGACCATCACACAAATAGAGAAAATTTCTCAGTGTATTGTATGTCACGACAATAAAGAAATGATGATTCGAAACAAAGTAGAAGAAGACGCAGTAGAGTCTTATAGACAGAGTTTTCATTATAAGGCTGTTAAATTTGGCGGCGTAAGCTCTGCCACTTGCCAAGACTGTCATGGGGTTCATAAAATTCATCCAAAAGATCATAAAGAATCTTCCATTTCCGATGAAAAAATTGCGGATACTTGTGGTAAGTCGGGATGTCATGATGGGGCTAAGATCAATTTTGCGATGAGTGGGGCAAATCACTTAAAACTGAGAGTAGACAAAGAGCCAATTCTTTACTGGGAAGAGAAGATGTTTCAAATCCTTACCGGTGGGACGATGGCAATGCTAGTGGTTGGAATCATACTTGATGTACAAAAGAGATTTGGCTGGCTTGTTGTAGTTCAGAAATTGTTTGGGTTAATAGGAAAAGGTTTTGGCTTTATTTTTAAAGCTTTGAAAGTGACTCTTCGGTTTTTAAAAACCTTGTTATTTGAGTAAGGAGGAGTATATGAAAAAAGACAATAAAGAAAAAACTTTCGAGAGACTAAGCCTCGAACAAAGAATCCAACATGGATTTATGATTCTAAGTTTTACTCTTCTTAGTGTAACAGGAATTCCAATGAGGTTTCCCGAAGTTAGCTGGTTAAAATACATTTACTTTTTCTTTGGTGGGCTACAAGGTGCGAGGATTGTTCATCGAATTTCGGCTGTGATTATGATTCTACTTGGACTCTATCATCTCTACTATATATTTCGNNATGGCATTTATCGCACACAGCGACGAAGCGGTGTTAGCCATATCCGCAATTGTAGTATGGCATTTTTATAACGTGCATTATAACCCAGACAAGTTTCCTGGAAGCACAGTTTGGTTAGATGGTAAGTTAACGGAAGAGGAAATCATAAAAGAACATCCTCTAGAATATGAAAGGATTACTGGAAATAAAATAAAGGAGTAAGGTCATGGAACTCTCAACTAAAAAGAAATGGGTTATACGGATTATCCTCTTCTGGGTAATCTTCTTCGGAATTGTATATTTGAATTATTCGAATATTATCAATCAAATTATCCCCTACGTGCATCGGTCGGAAAAGATTGATTATCCGACGATGAAAGTAACGGATGCTGAATTTGAAAATATTGCGTTGCAACTACAAGAGGAATTTAGCAAAAACAATTCTTCTGTAGATAAAAATATTCAAAACAAAGCTGTCTACGAAGAAGTAGCAAAAAATTTGCGCGATAAAGTTGGAACATTTCAGCGAAACACTGGACTTGTTCATATTGATCGTTTTAGAAAAGCAGGAATCAGGGAATACAAAGGTCCTGAAACTTGTTTGCAGTGCCACAACACTATGAAAGTCAAAAACGACCATGGCGGCTACGACACAGTAAACACAAGAGAGAATATCGAAGCAAGCATTCACTTTTCCCTCAATAAATTCGAGGGTTTTAACACTTACGGATTCAATGGAGAGCGAGTAAAAGGAATTCCTCTTGGAAAAATTGATAGAGCTTGCGGCATTCCAGGATCGTTCACATGGACTGGTTGGGCAACTATCGTAAATACTAAGCACGGTCCGAGAAGTGATGGTTGTGGGCAGTGTCATGCTGGCGGACAATACGGTCCGATTAGTGGAACAATGTTTCCTGGTTACAAACCAAAAAGTTTTGAATTTGAATCTACTGATTGTTTGATGTGTCACTCTGCGGCTTATGACATGAATCAAAAATATGTTGTCCAAGATGAAAACGGAAAGTACAGATGGAACCAAGACAGAAGTTTGAAAGCGGCGATGGCTTCAATCAAACCAAACTCTGACAATTGTCTACGTTGCCATGAACACAACCACGGTGGAGATATGTATCCTGCCAACAAAGCAGCGATGAACTTGGGTTATAAAAATCCACGTCTCTTACATCCAGGGGCTAAGCGTGGTACACCCACAACCGGTGTTGACGTGCATTATCGTGCAGGCATGAATTGTATTGACTGTCATGAAACCCATGGACATTTGATTGCAAGAGGAACAGCAGGAACTGACTTAGTGAGTAACGATTTACCTAACGTAGAAGTTACCTGTCAAAAATGCCATTCTGATTCTCCGCATATCCAAAACAAAAACCAAAGAGCTTTCTTAAATGCGCATACTGATAAGTTGGCGTGTGAGACTTGTCATATTTCTCACTTGACCGACGAAAACGTTGTGCTTCGTGATTGGACAGAGCCTGTGTTTAGCGAAGAAGAAGGAGTATGGGTTTACAAGGATATTCTCCGTTCAGGAAAAGCGGGCGAAGCGATTATCTACAAATGGTTCAATGGTTCTGGAACTTTTATGGCTGGTGCGTTAGGTGACAATCCAAACGGACTCAAAACCTTCAAAGCATTTAAAACAAATCCAGATGAGCATTATAAGGATTTTGATTACGATTCTTATTATGAAAAAATATTTAGACCAATTGCGATGAGAGGCAAATCAAAAATTACCCCTTTCAAACGATTCAATGCTAAGATGTATGAAGACATGGGAAACCAAGGTCCGTTTGGTGGAATGCTTTTACCATTTGACTACAATGTTTACTATGAAACAGGAAAACCAATTGATTCGGTGATGAAAGCAGCCGATGATCCTTTAATCAAACTCATGTATGGAAATATGTTCAAATACTACATGATGGATAAGTTTATGTATTTTATGGGAATCGAGAAAGGTTGGACAATTCCATTTAGTAAAAAGATTGAACCTAAGTGGATGAGACAAGATGCAACTCTCATGATTAATCACTCTATCACAAAAGAAGCAATGAATTGCGATAGTTGCCATACCTCTAAAGAAAAAGGCGTTTTGTCTTTTGAAGAGTTAGGTTATCCAGAAAGTAGAATCAAAGATTTACGAAACTTAGAGGAATTAAAACTGATCGAGAAGAAGTAGAAGTTTTATACTTTAGTTCAAGCGTCACATTCGATACAAAATTTATTGCATTCGCAATAAATTTCACTCAGTGACCGGACTTTTCAGAAAAAAATAAATATGAATAAGAGAGCCTAATGACAGAGGCTCTCGAATACACAGGCTGTGCAAAACTTCGTAGTAAAAAATATTTACTTGCAAAATTCCGTTACCTAACTTATTCCAATAAATAAGGAACTAAGTATGAAATTTAAAATCGTAAAAAGCGTCATTATACTTATATTAATTCTAAATTACTCCTGTACCCAAGACAAAGAAAAGTGTCAAAAACGAAAAGAGAGATACCAATTGTGCACTTACTCCGTTCTTTTGAACTGCTTTGATACAGATGGCAAAATAAATATGAGTGGTCCTTGTGCCGTACACGGAATTTTGGCACCATTTATACTTTGTCCAGGGAAACCTGAATGTAATAATGGTTTAAAAATAATTCTTCCCGACACAAATTCAGAAGAGACTAGGGAGTAGAGACTAAACAATCTTTCATTGAAAATTCAAAATTCAAAATTACTCTTTTTCCTCTTCCGTGATTCTATCTAGACTAAGTTTTCGAACACGATCGTCCATTACATGGAGCAAACGGAGATTAACCTCTTTTAGCATATTCCCTACTACCTCTGTACTAAGTGTTTCCAAAAGAACTTCGGTAATTTCATCACTTACTTTGTTCGTAACCTCCGTCATAAAAGGAAGAGCGTTGATTCTTTTTACAAAGTTTTTGGATTCTAAGGATTCTTTTACTGCCTTTCCTAGATCTTGTTTGTTCTTGGCGAGAATGTCTTTTGTGAGATCTTGAAAGTCCATTTTCTCAACTACTTCCTCTACTCTTTCAAGAGAGCGAAGAAAAATTGCATCGGAAATTGCATCGACAAATAGATCAATGAATCTAAAATTGAGTTCGCGAGAAATAAATTGTTTGGTATCTTTTTCGCCACGTTGAATAAATTTATATGTAATGATAATGAGCTTTAAGGTTGCAAAAACCAAAAAAAAACGAAATATAGGAAAAGGAACTAATCCTGGAAGCAAATACCAATTAGTCGTTACATAGTCTACTTTATTTTGCGACCGACCAATTTTAAAAATTACCTGAACACCCCAAAGAGTCACCACAAACATATCGAAAAGAAAAGATGCACCTGAATACACTTTAGGTAAAAAAGCCTCATAGGAATTTAGGAATAAAAAGAAAACTAAATCGAGAAATAGAATGATGTGGAGAAAATACTCCTTTTTGGAAATAGGAATATAAGGTCCCCACGGATGGAGTTTTTCAAAAAAAATACGTAAAGAAGATTTCATAGGCTAGGCGTAGATTACAGCATAGCCTATTTTTTTCCAGTTAAATATTGTATCTAAATTTCATATCCGTTAGGAATCGCATTTCGTCTAGGAACTATGATAATTCCATCCACAATTCTTACATATTCATCTTCATAACTCTCTAGATTTTCCTTATTGATGAGTTTTACATTGTTTCCGATAAAACAATCTTTATCAATGATCGTATTTCGAATTTCACAATTTTTCCCAATTCCAACAGGAATTCCAAGACCCTTTTTATCAAAAGTTCCGTAGGAGTCAGCTCCCATGATTACTGAGTTTTCAATATGAGAGCCAACATCAACGACTTGCCTTACACCGACTACTGATCTAATGATGGAGGATTCATTGATGATACATCCTTCTGAAAGAAGCGCTTTATGCAGATTAGCCTTATTTATCTTTGTAGGTGGTAATGATCTAGCTCTAGTATAAAAAGGAGTATTTTCTAAATACAAATTGAATTTTGGAAAATCATCGGTTAACATCAAGTTAGCCTCATAGAAGGCACGGATAGTTCCAATGTCTTCCCAGTAACCATCATAGACAAATGTTTTTACTTTATGTGTTTTAAGTGCTCCTGGAATAATTTCTTTACCGAAATCAGTAAGACTTGTATCAGCCAAAAGTTCTTTCAAAGTGCTTGTGTTAAACAAGTATATACCCATAGAAGCTAAAAAAGTTCCATTAGGCAAACGAAAAGACTCAACCTCCGAAACATCCTGCGGTTTTTCATAAAATCCTGTTGTCCAATTCTCTTCGTCTTTTCTGAGAATCCCGAGACCAGACACAATATCCTCTGCCACAGGTGTAGCGGCTATCGTCATTTGATTACTTGGATCGGAAAGATGTGTAATCAAAAACTGATTCAAATCCATATTGTAAAGTTGATCACCAGAAAGTATGATGATGTAATCCGATTTATAGTCTTCCATGTGAGGCAAAACTTTACGAACCGCATCAGCAGTACCTTCAAACCATCTAACAGAAGAAACCGTTTGCTCGGCTGCAATGATTTCGACAAATCCTTGTTTATGAATAGATTGAAAATTATAAGTTCTAGAAATATGCCTATTAAGCGAATAGGAATTAAACTGTGTTAAAACAAAAATCTGCTCAAATCCACTATTTAAAGCATTGGAAATAGGAATATCAACAAGTCTATATTTACCACCAAAACTTACCGCAGGCTTAGAACGCTTTTCCGTTAACGGAAGTAACCTTGTTCCTTTACCGCCTCCTAAAATTAATACGATGACTTTTTTTTGTATCTTTGATGTGATTTGCATTAAAAATTAAACCTTTCCCTCTTGTTATATTTTCGTCTATTTTCCCGAGGAAAAAGGCAATAAAAAAAGATTTTTCTAAGGCTTATTTCTAATGATATTAATCATAACTGAAAAAAAGAATCGAAAATAATCCTACCATCTGTGCTTCCAGAAATTTCTTCTACTGCTCTTTCCGGGTGCGGCATTAGACCTGCAATTTTAAAATCTTTAGAAGTGATTCCAGCTATGTCATCTACTGAGCCATTTGGATTTTCACCGTGGTAGCGAAATAAGATTCTATTTTCATCAGAGAGCATTTTTAGAGTATCCGCTTCTGCAAAAAAAGAACCTTCTCCGTGAGAGATGGGGATATCTAATATTTTGTCCTCGGAAATTTTTTTAGTAAGTGCATTGCCTTTAGATCCGATTTTTAAATTTACATTTTTACAAATATGTTTTAGCGTCTTATTACGAGTTAACGCTCCAGGTAAAAGTCCCGATTCAACTAAAATCTGAAATCCATTACAAATTCCAAACACGAGTCTTCCTGAATCAATATGATTTTTTAAAGAAAGCATCGCAGGGGAAAATCTTGCTAATGCGCCACATCGTAAATAATCACCGTAGGAAAATCCACCTGGGATAACAACTAGATCATAATCCTTCTCAAAACTATCTTTGTGCCAGATATAAGATACTTTGTGGTTATAATATTTGGAAAGAATATCAGCGATATCTCTATCACAATTAGAGCCGGGGAAGCGGATAACGGCTGTTTTCATACAGGGCTAACCTCGAGCGAATACGTTTCAATAACCCCATTGACAAGGAGTTTTTTGCAAAGTCTATCTGCGTCTTCTTTTGCAGTTTTTAAATCTTTGGAATTTAGTTTGAGTTCGATGTATTTTCCAACTCGTAAGTCTGTGACCATTTCTTCGCCCATGTCGTGTAATACTTTTTTAACTGTTGTTCCTTGTGGATCGAGGACGGATTCTTTTAATGTGATATTTACTTTTCCAATAAACATGTTGTAATTTTTTCCTGTAATTCTTTGTATTTTGTTAAAAGTTCTTGTATGATACTATCTGGCAATTTAGGAACTGGGGGGGTTTTGTTCCATTCAATTTTTTCCAAGTAGTTCCGTAAGATTTGTTTGTCATAACTTGGAGGAGAAGTCCCAATCGAATAAGTATTGATATCCCAATACCGAGAGGAATCAGGTGTTAATAATTCATCAATTAAAATCACTTTCCCATTATCAAATCCAAACTCAAATTTAGTGTCACACAATATAAGACCTTGTTTTTTTACTTTGTCGCGGGCTTTCGTGTAAATTTCAAGTGAGTAAGTTTTTAATTGGTCAAATAATTTCAGCCCAATTCGATTTTTTAATTCTTCCTCGCTGATATTTTCATCATGACCAGAATCATTTTTTACAGCAGGTGTAAAAAGTGGTTCGGAAAGTTTTTCTGATTCAGAGTATTTTCTTCCCACTTCTACGCCAGCAATACGACCAGTGGTTTTAAATTCTTTGTACGCAGAGCCAGAAAGATACCCACGCACGACACATTCATAGTCAATTCGTTTGCATTTTTTTACGAGCACAGATCTTTCTTCTAATTCCTCACGAGAGTTATATTCCCCTGGAAACTTAGTGTAATCCTTTTCTATAATATGATTTGGAATTTCTTTAAAAAAATCAAACCAAAGATTGGAAATCGTATTTAATATTTTTCCCTTATATGGCACTGGTTCATTAAAAACAAAATCAAAAGCCGATATACGATCTGTTGAGGATAATATCAAGTATTCCCCTAGATCATAAACATCCCGAACTTTTCCCTTATACGCTACTTTCATTTCGCTCCTTTTGAAGATTTGCCACAGAGACACAGAGACACAGAGACACAGAGTTTTTATGTTGATCGTGATAGAGGAAGAACAATTTGAATAATTCATTGCATATCATTTTAATATTCTCCTCAATCCCATCCCTCTCTGTGCCTTTGTGCCTCTGTGGCAAAAAACATTACTCCATTTCCTCACGGATTTGCACTAACTTTGCATCCAATTTATCTTTTCGGTAAATGACTAAAAACAATACCAAGAATAGAATATGGTATGCTAAAACATTGATCCAAAACGTTTCTTTCATATCCTTATCCATTCCGCCTTTTCCAAGAACTGAACCAGGGTGATTACCCGGATTTTCAACCCAGCGAATTGCTCCCCAAGTAAGAACTGCGTTTAATGCGCATAAGACGCTTAAAAAAGAAGAATACAAAGCTTTTTTGTTTAAATCAGTAATCAAACTTCTAAAAATAAAATACGAAAGTAAACTCACAACCAAAATAAAAAAAGATTGGAGTCTAGCATCAGACCAGTCCCAAGCTGTACCCCAAGCACTATAAGCCCAAATCGGACCTGAAAATAAAACAAGGATAGAGAAGATAATAGCGAGTTTACTCATACTGTAAGAAAGCGTATCCCAAGTTGGATCACGCTTGATGATATAGACAATTCCGAAGATCGAAGCAAACGCAGGTGCATAAAGAGCAACCCAAGCAACCGACACATGGAAATAAAAAATACGATGCGACAATCCCTGCTCCAAAATCACATTTGGATAGTTTTGAGCCAAAAACACAGCCACAGGAAATAGAACTAAGAGTAAAACAAAAAGTGCTATATCCAAAATTGGGTGGTAAATATTGATTATCCTATCGTTCATAAAAACCTCTTTGTGGAAATATATTTGCCACGGAGGCACAGAGTCACATAGGGCATAATTCTATTAAAATTTTTGAATACCTTATTTACCAAAAATCTTTTCAATACGTTAAGAATAAACCCACAAAACTCTCTGTGTCTCTGTGTCTCTGTGGCAATTCTTGACCTCTTCTTACTCATCTCCCATCTCCCGTAATAACAATCCTAGGGAGAGGTATAAAACAGAAAAGGAAAAAAGCACAACGAGAGACGCAGTATCAATCTTGTCGTAAGCAAAGTATTTTCTTTCCGCTTCCATTCCAGCAATTAAAACAGGAATAGAGAGTGGGATGAGTAAAATGGGAAGGACTACTTCTTTTAAACGAGTGGCAAAACTGAGTTGGGAAAGGCTCACTCCCAAAAACGAAAGGGAAAGGGTTCCGGGTATAAAATACAAAAATTGTCCGAGTAATTTACTTGGCTCTAAATGAAAATTCGCAAAAAATAAAAACAATAGTAGGAGTAGAAATATTTCAACTATAAATAAAAGAAAGAATAATACGAATGACTTTGCGAGAAATTCCAAATGCGAAGGAACATACAAATGCGTTATGCGATAAGCACCTGACTCTCTTTCTTCGTAAGTGACTTGCGAGATTAAAATAAAGGCTAA
>DDBL01000166.1:0-14398 GCA_002333425.1 Leptospiraceae bacterium UBA2033 | reverse complement strand
ACTGAATTTGTATCTAGACCATTTAGGGGTTCATCCAAAAGAAGTAAATTGGGACGAGCGAGAAGTGCGCGAATAATTCCTGATTTTTTTTTCATTCCCTCTGAAAAAGTTGAGACTGGGTCTTCTAGTCGTTTTGTGAGTTGAAACTTTTCTACTAAATCTGCAACTTGTGTTTCAGACATTGGATTTTTTAAAATTCGATTGAAGAAAGCTAGATTTTCTCTGAGCGAAAGCGAACTATAAAGTCCATTTTCGTGCCCCAAGTAGGAAAGCAAATTGCTCGAATCGGATTTGACATTCCAGTGAAATTCTTTTTTCTTAGAAGACTGCAAGATGAGTTTTAAAAGGCTAGTCTTTCCGCTCCCGTTCTCTCCTGTTAAAAGTGTAAATTCAGAAGAGAAAATTTCGAAGGATATATTTTTAAAAATTTTTTTATAACCGATAGTATAAGAGAGATTTTTACAACTGAGAATGGAAGTGTTCATATCAGGTTTTTGGAAAGTCTAAGGTCAGGATTCTAGTTTATGTTATATTTTCAATTGCTATTTTTACTTGTTACGATTAGCCTGTTTTCACAAACTTATGTCATTGATGAAATCGAATACAGAAATCTTCTCTGGGAAGACGCAGACGATGAGTTTAACAAGTCCACTTTTGCTAAGGGAAGTTTTTTTAAAAATGAAAATGATCTTATAGTTTGCAAAGGCAGAATGTGGAAAGGAAATCCTCCCAAATCACTCACTTCTTTCACTTATAAAAATACCCCCATTGAAAATATTGGGAAATTCAATAACCAAGCAGTAGAACTTTTAGAGCGAAATGGAGCGGGAGACTGGTCAGAGGCTAGTTCTATGTTAAACGCTATGATTTCCTTTGACCCCTTATTTTTTCCAGCCCGTTATAATTATGGAAGATTTCTTTATTTGCAAAAGAATTTTAAGGAAGCAAGTTATGAATTTACTCAAGCGAAAAATATCATCCCAGCGTATTATCGAAATTATCTGCACTTGGGTCTAATACATATTTACCTCGGTAAAAAACAAGAAGGAGAACAATATTTAAAACACGCAGCCTGGCGAAATGAATTTAACAACGAAGCCTTAGTCTATCTCGCAGAAATTTATTGGAAAGAAGGACTCATCACTCGTGCCAAAGAAATGATTAAAGAAGCAGACAAACAAACTGATAATATAGAGGCGACGATTATCAGAAGACAAAAGCCAGCCTTTCCCGTTTTAGATTTTACAAAAGCCATTGAAAATCCAAACGCAAATCCAAATCCCAAAATCGCAGAAGCACTCCTCAACTTCCACGAAGAAAAATACGCATTAGCCTATAAAATCTTTAAGTCGATCAACACAGCTAATTTAAACAAAGAGAAAGTTCCTTACTTAAAAAAAATGCATTATTATTTTGCAGAATCTGCAATTAAAATTCTAGACCCAAAAACCGCAGCAGCTCAGTATGCGGAAATGTTAAAGTATCCGTTCGATCCATTCTTTCAAGAAGTTGAGTCAAAAACGGTTGTAAGAAAACAAGGCTTAGCGGCTAGTGTGAAATAGCCGCTAGATTTAAACTACCAACTTCCACCTGCTCCACCACCTCCAGAACGTCCTCCTCCAAAAGAAGAACTCGAACTTGACGAAGAACTACTGCGATAAGAAGAGCCAGAACTAGAAGATGACTTACTACAGTCTCTAGCTGGAATTGTATAGGTGCTACTTGTTTTATAACTACAATTTTTGCAAGCATAACGTCTGATTCCTGAACCAGAGCTTGTGCAAGTTGGAGAAACTGTCACAGTATCTGACGCAACAAAATAGGTCTTATAACGACAAGAAGGACATTTAGAATAACTAGTGAATAATGCTTCGTATGCGTAAATTTTTACATCTTTACTTTTTTCACAAAACCAAACATCGTAATCTATAGAGCCGATTTTTTCTTCAATCTTCTGACCATCTTTTAAGAAAAAATCATCCTTATCCTCATCTAATCGAACCATGGGAATGTTGCACTTTTGGCAAACTCGAACTTCGAGCCTAAGTTTTCTTTTCTTAATAAAACCCCAAATAACCAAAAGAATCAATGGAAGTGGAAATAAAATAGCAAGAGTGATAAATTCCCAAGATCTAAATTTTAAATCAATGGCTTTGTAAAATTCATACGGATCTTCATAAACCTTTTTTGATATTTGATAGAATATCTGGAAAATGGAAACCGTGATAAAAATTCCCAAAAAGAAGTAAACTGCCATAAAAATAGGGGGCAAATACAAATAACCCTCAATTGCAAGAAAAATAGAATACAATATATAAGGAATAATACCAATAGATACCAGTTTCCAATTAATTAAAGATTCAGAAAAAAGAAGACTATGTTTTTTCCCTTCCCGATTCTTGAGATAAAAAATTCCAAGATAAAATACGATTGCATACATAGGAGCAAAGTAAAATGAAAATAAATAGTAAATAAAACCACTATTATTAGATGATGGCTCTGTTGGTAAATAATCATTAGCCGGTATTGACTCTAATTGATTTGATTCGCCAACAATGTCTGGTTCATTTTTTATTTTCTTTGAAACCTCTGAAATCACTTCAGAAAATCCTTCTCCCATTTTTTTTTGTCTTAATTTAGGAACTAACTTGTCTTCTCCAATTCTTTTTAGAATAGCATCAGGTAGTACACCCTCTAAACCATATCCAGTTTCAAACTCCCAACGTCTTTGATCCATCACAAGTAGAAGCAAAAGACCATTATCCTTACCCTTTTTCCCAATTCCCCAATGATTAAATAACTCTACAGCAAAATCTTTTGGTGAAGATTCCCCAATCGAAGATAAGATCACAATGGCAAACTCAGCAGAAGTTTGAGTTTCTAAACTTAATAAGTCAGCGTTTAAGGATGTAAGTTCATTTTCACTGAGGAATTTATCGGGGTCAGAAATAAAACCGCCATAATTAATCCGTGGATTGGGAACTGATTTTACAGTAGTGGCTTCTGAAAATAAATTGTGCCCAAATGTAAATAAAATAGAAATAACCAAAAATTGAAAAATATTCATAAACTCTCCTTTACAAAAAGTAATAAAAAAATTCATACAGCTTAATTTAGAATAGAGGAAATTTTAATTTAGTAATAAAAATATCCTTGTCAACTAATCAATTTTTAATTTCGGGAATTCCTGAAAACTGGGAAGCTGTGGAAGTTATGAATGAAAAATAAAACTTAATTACGATCCTTGTCGTTGAAGACTAAAAATGTTGTGCCTACAAAATTAGTAACAGTTGACTGTCCAATCGCAATAATATTTGCTATCAAAGGATATATTCCAAAATAGTCGACTAAACTCTTTAGTGTTATAGAACTAGCTCCCAAAGAAAGTAAGTAGACCACCAAGTATTTATGAATAAAAACATCATTCGAATCTTTTGCAATTTTGTAAGTCCATTTTTTATTCAAGAAATAACTAAAAAATATTCCAGTAATATATCCAATGACTGACGCAATTAAGTATTGGACTAAAAAGTATTCGAATAGAACAAAAAAACTAAGATAGTTTACAATTGTACTAAATCCACCTACAAAAAGGAATTTAATCAACTTCTCTAAAAATTGATTTTTAAATTTGTGAATCAGATGTTTTATTAATTTCATTTGTATCCCTTTTTAAAAATAATATTCATATTTAATTTTTAGAGTAGCATTTGTTTTAGGATTTGTTTTTTTGCATATAGTAAATAAAAAATGTATAATTTAAAGAACAAACCTATCGTAGCGGGGATAATCATAAGTTACCAACCGAGTATTGACGATCTTTATCTGAGCATTAAAAATTTAACTAAAGAAGTTGATATAATCATCCTTGTGGAAAATGGCTCTGACAAATATACTCAGAATAAAATCAAAGACATAGTAAAAGACAACAAAATTGACCTACTAATTCAAGATACAAATCAAGGACTTGGTTTTGCACAAAATATTGGAATACAACATGGACTAAAAAAAAAAGCAAAATATTTTCTTTTTTTAGATGATGACTCAATACTAACTAAGGGCAGCACAAAACAACTTATTTTAGAATTAGAATCAAATCCTAATTTAGGTTTAGCAGCTTGTAATATAATTCACAAAGACTCAAACAAAATTCAAAAGTATTGGATTAAAACAAAGTTTTTTTATAAACGTATTAGTTTTTCAGAAAAAGAAGAGAAATTTCAGAATGTAAATACAGTTATCTCTTCCGGCTCCATGATTCCCAGAAAAGTTATAGAGCAATGTGGTTTATTCAGGGAAGACTATTTTATTGATTACATTGATATAGAATATAACTTGCGGATAAGGTCAAATGGATACACAATTACAGTAATTAGAAATGCTGAATTGCTCCATAAACTTGGAAATACTAAGAGTATTCAAATAAGGCGGTTACTTGAGATTCACCCCACTTTTCACAATCCATCCAGAAGATTTTTTATGATCCGTAATAGAATCTGGACTTGGAAAATTTATATGCTCACTTTCCCAGGATGGTTTTTAATTGACTTTAGTAATTTTATTTTTGATAATATGAGGGTTCTTCTTTTTGAAAATAATAAATTGGAAAACTTAATACAAATCTTTAGGGGAATAAAAGCAGGATTTTCTAAAATAGAAAAAAACTAATCAATATTCGATACCATCCATGTTGATAAAACCAAAATCTGTATTGGAGTATTTTTCGAAACAGAAAATTACTATTCGCACTAATCATAAATTTTTCTAAGAGTATTTTTTGGGGTGCAGGCAATGTTGCTTCATAGATTTCATAGAATCTTTGTGCTTGGACTACCCTACTATAATTTTCCGCTTTCCATTTTTTTATGTAAGAGATAAAAAGAGCCAAGGTTTTTATTACTCGAAAAAAAGATATTTCTCTTCCGCCAACTACATTATTTCGATGAATTCTATAACGAATCAAAGGAATTTCAGTTGAAATAATTCGACCGTAACAACAGGCAACAAGAGTTACCCACCAGTCGTGCATTTTTGCTTCTTGGGGAATTTCTTTCACTAAGCGAAGTAAAGAAATATTCATACAAGCTGAACAACCAGTCACTGTATTTTGCATCACCAAACGATTGAGATAAATACCAAATCTAAAATTAATATTTTGAAATTTCCAAAAAGACTTTGAAATAAAATTCCCATGCTCATCAATAACTGATAAATCAGAATGAAATAACATAGGGGTTTGTTTTCCTAATAATACTTCTTGCTCTTTTAACATTTTCACAGATATTTCAATTTTATCATATTCCCAGATATCATCTTGATCACAAAAAAAAATATACTCTGCCTCTTCTGGAATCATTTGCAAAAGCACATTAAAACTATTCACAGGACCGATATTTGGACCAGATAAAATTCGTGCGGATAATTTATCTTTCCAGTCATTTAAAATCTCTAAGGTTCTATCGGAGGATCCATCATCCCTTACGAGTAATTCGAATGAGCTTGTTTGATTTTTTAGACTAATGAGCTGCTCTTCTAAAAATTTTTCCCCGTTATAGGTTGAGAGGATAATATAGATTTGACTCATTTAGAATTTGATAAGGATAAGATTTTTTTTAGTTTTGTATCATCTCCCCAAAAAGCCATAGGTTCATAATCGGCGTATGGGTAGTAACCTAAATTTAATTTAATATTTATATTTTTTTCTTCCAAATATTTTTCGACAAATTTTCTAACAGAAATTGGTCTGCCGCTACAACAGTTAATAATGCCTGTGATTTCTGTCTGCAAAGAACAACTTACTAAATAATCTGCAACTAAATCAATCGGAAGATAATCCCTTAATTGTTCTCCACCTGACATGTTAAATTCTAAATCATTTCTTTGGATAGCTTGCTCTAATTGGGAAATTAGGGAATTCTTTGCCTGACCAGCTCCATACATATAAAATAACCTAACCCACTTAAAAGAAAAAGTATGTGTATTATGAAGCAAATCAATAAACTTTCTAAGCGAATCCTTGGCAGTCGCATAAGCATTGTTAGGCACTGAATACATCGTTTCAGATAGACACCCATCAACCATTCCATATTCAAAACAAGTTCCAACAATGGTAATGTTTTTGATTCCAAACTCTATCAATTTCTTACAAAAAAAATAACTTTCAAAAAGATTTTTATCTATATGAAAAGATTCTTTGTAATTGGGGAGTCCATCCCATGCCAGATGAATCAAAGCATCAACTTTACCTATGGATCCCAAAAAATGATGATCAATCTTTGCTATATCAAATTCAACAATTTGAACTTGATTAAAAAAACTTAGAGAGGATACTTTTTGTTTGTCTCTAGTGACTGCAACAATTTCTATATAACCTCGGTCGATTAAATTTCGAATTACGTATTGACCAACAAAACCCGAAGCTCCAGTAACTAAAACTCTCATTTTTTAAAATACTTCTAAGTTTGGAATGGCAACTACAAACTTTCCACCCCATTCACGTATATAAGCAAGTTGCTCACTCACCTCGGATTTTAAATTCCAAGGAAAAATGACTACGTATTTTGGTTTTATTGTTTTAATCTTTTGTTCGTCATAAATAGGAATTCTACTACCAGGGAGAAATTTATTTTGTTTGTGAGGATTTTTATCTACAACAAAAGAAATCAGATCAGAGCGTATTCCTGCGTAATTCAAAAAAGTGTTGCCCTTAGCCGCAGCTCCATATCCCACAACTATTTTCTTTTCTGATGATGCCTTAATTAAAAATTCTAACATTTGATTTTTAACAGTATTAATTTTACTTTGAAATCCTTCGTAGAAAGAAAGTGTATCTACACCTGCATTTTTTTCTTTCTCTATTAATCTTGTTACTCTATCACTAATTTTTTGCTGCCCTTTTTCTTTTTTTTGTGCGTATACTCTAAGACTTCCACCATGAGTAGAAATTTCCTCAACATCGAAAACCTCTAGACCATTGGCTAAAAATATCTTTTGTACAGCAATGAGAGACAAATACGAATAATGCTCATGGTAGATAGTATCAAATTGTGAATGATTTACTAGTTGAAACAAATGAGGAAATTCAAAAGTAGAAACTCCAGTATCTTTTAAAAGTATAGAAAAACCAGTTATAAAATCATTGATGTCAGGAACATGCGCCAAAACATTATTTGCCGCAGTTAAGTCTGCCTTTTTGTTTTCACTAACAAGAGACTCCGCAAGCTTCACACCGAAAAACTCCTGTCTTGTAGGAATTCCTTTACTAATAGCTACCTCTGCTGTGCTTTTAGTTGGCTCGACACCCATACAAGGTATTGAACGCTCTTTTACATATTGCAAAAGATAACCATCATTAGACGCTACTTCTAAAACAAAACTAGTCTCTGTCAAATTAAATCGGTTAACCATCTTCTCTACATAATCCTTTGCATGTGCTAACCATGTTGTAGAGAAGGAACTGAAGTAGGCATAATCACTAGAAAAAAATTCTTCTCTATTCGTAAAATCTTCTATCTGTACAAGCCAACATGAATCACAAACTTTTACCCGTAGAGGGTAAAATACCTCAGGCTTATGCAACTGATCTTCCCGTAAATAAGAATTGGATGGTGGGGATGTTCCTAAGTCGGCAAATTCATTTTCTATCAAAGAATTACAATGTCTACATTTCATCAAATTTCTATACCTTTAAAATTATTATCTAAAAATGCGAATCCGTTATCTCTTTCGGATAAATTAACTGGTTGGTTAGGCCACTGAATGTTTAGCATAGGGTCTAATACGTGTAAGCCACCTTCACTCTCTTTTACGTATTTTTCGGTGTGAAGATATATCAATTCGGAGTTGGGTTTTAAGGCTTGGAACCCATGTGCAAAACCTTCTGGAATATAAAGACTATGTTTATTTTCTGGCGATAAAATTTTACCATACCAATTCAGATACGTAGGAGAATTTTTTCTTAAATCTACTGCAACATCGAAAATCTCTCCTGAAACACAGGTAATAATTTTTGTTTCCGCAAATGGTGGATATTGAAAATGTAAACCCTTTGTTGTATAAAGATCTTTTGAATGAGAAAAATTGATATGAACGATTTCTTTTTTGAATCCAATAGGTTCCAACTCTTCTTTTGCAAATATACGAAAGAAAAATCCTCTGTTGTCCTCTGCAATATTTCTTTCAATCACATATAAATCAGAAATAGGTGTTGGTAAAAATCTAAGATTCGAAGCCAAATTTCATTCCTTCGGTAAAAGATTTTGGTACGAATTTATCTGACTATAGGTAAATTCTTTCATACTCTTATTGTCCTTATATGCTTTGTACCATTCTACAGTTGCTTCTAGTGATTGTTCCGTTGTCCATTTAGGAGTCCAATTTAATTTCATCTTAGCTTTGCTGATGTCTAACTTGAGATAATTGGCTTCATGTTTTTTTATACCTGAGTCTGTTTTCCATGAACTTTCAGGAAAATGTTTACATATATTTTCCGCAACCCACTGAACAGTCCGAGCATCTTCATCTGATGGTCCAAAATTCCAAGCTTCCGCAAAATTACGATTATCTTCACCTAAAAGCTTTTCGGCTAACTGAATGTATCCGCCAACAGGCTCTAAAACATGTTGCCATGGGCGTATAGCTTGCGGATAACGTAAAAATAAAACTTCCTTATTTTCAATTGCTCTAAAAAAATCAGGGATTAATCTGTTCTTTGACCAGTCGCCTCCGCCTATTACATTTCCAGCCCGAGCTGATGCAATAGCAACTTTACCATCAGAAAAATAACTAGAACGATAAGCAGATGTAACTAATTCTGCACAGCCTTTGCTACTGGAATAAGGATCAAATCCACCCATAGGCTCTGTTTCTCTGTATCCCCAATACCATTCTTTGTTTTCATAACATTTATCTGTAGTTACTATCACAGAAGCTTTTACAGAAGATGTTAAACGAATACACTCCAAGACATTGACAGTTCCCATAACGTTCACCGCATAGGTATCAACTGGATTTTCATATGAATCCAAAACTAATGCTTGAGCGGCTAAGTGAAATACTACCTCAGGTTTAACTTCTTCAAAAATTGAAACTAGATCTTTTAGATCTCGAATATCACAGCGATAATCGTGTTTAATTTCCTTTGAAACCTCGGCTAACTCAAATATAGATGGATTTGTGATAGGATCAAGTGCTACACCATAAACCTCCGCACCTAACTTTGTTAGCCAAAGAGAAAGCCAGGAGCCTTTAAAGCCAGTGTGACCAGTTAGTAATACTTTTTTGCCTTTCCAATCTATGCTCATTTCCATTTCTTCCAGGGTGCATTTTCCGATTGCCATAATTCTTCGAGGTGGTTTTTGTCACGAAGAGTATCCATAGGTTGCCAAAATCCTTTGTGCGAAAAAGCCATTAACTGATTTTCTTTTGCTAGGTTGATAAGAGGGGAAGCTTCCCAGCTATCTTCATCTCCGCCTATGTAAGGAATTACTTTAGGGGATAATACGAAGAAACCCCCATTGATCCAAGCTCCGTCACCTTTAGGTTTTTCAACAAACCCAGTCACAAGTTTATCATTTAACTCTAAAGATCCATATCTACCTGGAGGTTGGACGGCAGTAACCGTTGCTAATTTATTATGACTTTTATGAAATTGAATTAATTCAGAAATATTAATATCAGAAAGTCCATCTCCATACGTAAAACAAAAAGCTTCTTCATCCTTTAAATATTCTTGCACTCTTTTAAGTCTTCCACCTGTCATTGTGCTATCTCCGGTATCAACAAGAGTGACTCGCCAAGATTCTGCGTATTTTTGATGAACTTCCATTTTGTTATGGCTCATATCGAAAGTAACGTCAGACATATGCAAAAAATAATTTGCAAAGTATTCTTTAATCACATATCCTTTGTATCCACAGCAAATAATAAAATCTTCTATCCCATAAGAAGAATAGATCTTCATAATATGCCAGAGAATCGGTTTGCCGCCTATCTCTATCATTGGTTTAGGTTTTAGGTGGGTTTCCTCACTGATCCTTGTTCCTAATCCACCTGCTAATATGACTGCTTTCATTTATCACTAACCTTTCTATCAAATTTTTGAATAATTAGTTTCAAGTTTTATTGCTTTGGTTCTCATACAACAATATTTTGCTAAAATCAAAATTAAAATGGATTCAGAACTGGATAAAATTACGTAAAATTTTTTTAAATGGGATATGCCTAAAAATCTTTTGGTGTCGTACGAGTGGAATTTCCATCTCTTTCATTTTATTCAAATATCTTTCGATCAGAAAATCTTTCTTGTACTGATAGCTAAGTGTCTTTACATGAGAATTCAGATACAAATAAGTAGGCAGAAGTCTCTCCAAAAAAAAGGGAAAGAAAGAAGCTTTGTAATGATGTGATGTTTTTTTCTTCATCACTTTCTGAATCTTTGGATCTGTTTCAATAATAAAAATAATTTCTTGTAAAAAGGAAATGTAATTTTTCCAAAATAATCCTGAGGCAATAAAATAATTGCAGTAAACTTGTTTTTCTGGTTTCAAACTTAAATTTCTCAAATCAATTTTATATTGAGATTTGTCAAATACCAACTGTGAAATTTTTAATAACCCTGGATGAACGTTCTCGCCTTGTATCCAAGGATTTTCATATAGATGAGGTAATTCGGGGTAAGGATTTACCAAATATAAATCTTTTTCGGGATTGTCCTTGATAAACTCAAAAACGTCGTTTGGAAAAAGATTAGCCTTCTTACCAAATTTCCAAGACACAGCCCCGTAATAATTTTCCTTCTCTAGTTTGGTTTCATCGGAAAACAAATCCAAAAAAACTTCTGTTTCATATAACTGTCTGGAATTGGAACTTTTGTTAAAATAAGGAATAAAACCAGAAAGTAAAAAATTAATTTGTTCTTCTTTAAAGTAAATTTGATAAATTTTGATTTCCAAATATTAAACTACACTTCCTTAAAACTTAAAAGAATTTTTTGAAACTATCTAATTTATAAAACCATATTTTTGTGTGAATATGGATCTGACTCAATGATTGATTTCCATCTAGTGATGAATAATTCTTTTTCTTCTAACTTTTGATCTGATCTTTTTAATGTACTTTGTTCAAAGTGAAATAATTCACAAAACGGAGTGTATACAATTCGATAACCCAAACTTCCCGCCCGCAAACAAAAATCAATATCATTAAAATCAATTCCTAACCCAGCATCAAAACCATTTAACTCATCAATGATTTTCTTTCTGGTAAGAATACAAGCTCCCGTTACAGCAGAATAATTTCTCATCATATGAGAAAATCCATAGGTTCCATAAGCATTTTTAGGGAGGCTATGAAAAATATGAACTACTAAACTTGTTGTATTTAAAACTATTCCAGCATGTTGCGCTGACTCATCAGGATAAAGTAACTTAGCCCCAACAATTCCAACTTGTTCGTTTTGCAAAGGTTCAAGTAGAGCAAGTAACCAATCCGGGTCACGAATTTCCATATCATCATTCATAAGTGCAACGTATTCAGAATCTGCGTGCGCAAAACAAAAATTAGCCTTTAAAGCAAAATTAAACGGCTTGGTGTTATCAAATTCATAATGAATTAAATCTACACCTAATTTTTTAAATAAGACTTTTGTTTCATCTGTAGAGTTTGCGTTATCAAATACTTTAATTTGATAGTTTTTATAATTCGTTTTTTCTACAATACTCTTAACTAAGTTTTCAACTAAATTAATATCTCCTCTTTCGGGTAACGTTCTTCTACTGTTATTTGTGGGTATTAAAATTGTAATTTTTGGTTCATTTGTAATTCGATAACGTAATCTGAAAGTACCAGTCAGCAAACCATCTTCAACATAAGCATTTCCATTTGAAATAATTTTTGCATGATCCTCTAAGGCTTTTTTGGCATTTATAAGTGCTTGCGGTTTAGCATCTACTTTTGCAGCAGCAGATCCAGGAATCATACGCCAGTGGTATAAAATTTCTCGGATATGGTGAATGTTATTTGTATGTCTAGTTACTCTTAAAGCAAGGTCATAATCTTGAGCTCCAGCATATTCATGTCTAAATCCGCCAAGTTTATGAAACAACGTTTTTCGAATCGTGATTAAATGCAAAAAATACATTACCGTACATAAAAGTTCCGGTGAATAGTCTGGTTTGTAATAAGCCTCTGAATGAACACCCTCTGTATCAATTTTATCTTCATCCGTATAGATATAATCAATTTCTTTATTTTGATTTAAAGCTAGAGCAATAAAATAAAGAGCATTCTCTTGTAACTCGTCGTCATTATCCAAAAACGAAAGGAATTCTCCAGTTGCCAACTCAGCGCATTTATTCATTGCATTCGAGATGTTTAAGTTAGTATCCGAATATCTTACTTTTATTCTTTTGTCTTCCCCATCGTATTTCTTGAGAGTGGCAATGGTTTCTTTGGAAGTAGAACAATCGTCAAATAGACAAAGTTCCCAATTAGGATAAACTTGTTTTCTAACAGACTCAATACATTTTGTAAGGTATTTACTTTCGATATTATAAACTGGAACAATTATGCTTATGAGAGGTTTATAGGATAATGCTTTTATTTCTTTGCGAGAAATTTTTAATCCATTAGATTTTGGTTTATTAAGGAATTTTCTTATTCTAAATTCTAAAGATCTGCGTATTCTACCAATCATTGTTTCATCCTACCAAAATTTTAATGAATTTCGAAGCCTAGCTAAATACCAATTCATTTTTCTTATCAAAATATCGCGGACCATTTTAAGTAAAAAACTCAGATGATACAATCTCTCAGAAGGTGCAAAATCTAAAATTCTTCTCATTTCCTTGATGTCATAAACTCTTTGGTTTACTTTATCAAAATCTAAAGGCTGTTTTAAAGTAGATAGTAGAATGGTTGTAGTTTCCTTACTCACATCTTTCCAAGTTCTATCTATTTGTAATTTACTTTTATCATAAGTAGAGTTAGCGATAATATTTTGTATGATGATACCAAGATCAGAAAAAGTTTCAAAAAAGTAAATCAAATCATTCTTATCAAATTCCTTTTTTAACTCCCTATTCACAGGAGTATCGTATACCAAAACTCGTTTTCCTAATTGAAGAGATGCAATTACAGGTAGACCAAAACCTTCATAAAAACTTGGGTAAAGTATGAGACTGGAATTTTGATAGAGTAAATCCATAGTTTCATTAGAAATCATTCCACTCGTATAAAACTTAAAACGATCTTTGAATTTTTCAGAGAGATGCTCATTTCCAATTACTATTATATTTAGATTCGTTTCAAATAATTCTGTTAGTGTTTTTTCGATTGCCTTGTGTTTAAAACCATTGCCTATGAGTAAAATATAATCTTTCTCTAAAAATTGAGGATCATCTTTTATTTCATCCTGTAAAATTTCTTTCGTTAATAAAACAGGTGTTACCTTCTTATAAATCATCCTCTCATTGAAAAAAGACTCTATGTCCAGAGAAGCATTTTTTGATAAACCTAAAACATTATCTGAATATTTATAAGACAAGGATCCAACCGAATCAAAAATTAACGGTGGACCAAGATATCTGCACCTAAGAGCGATTACATCCAACATTGTGAAAACGTATTGAAAACAATTTCTGTTTACTTTTTCAAGGGAAGACAAAGAAAAAATTTGTTGTGGAACAAAAAGTAACTTATAAAAATTTTCTTCCATACGAGAAGATTCGATTGTGTGGTCAGCAAATTTCTCCAAATGAAATTTTTCAATCACTCTAAAATCTGCAATAATTTGAAAACTAATATTCCTTTTTGATAAAATCTCAACCATCTCTGTCAAAAGACTAATTGCATATTCACTAGTTCCATTATAAATTGGCTCTAAAAAAGATAATTCAATTCCAATGTTATAATTTTTTCGTAAATAAGATTGGTTTAGTAAGTCAACAAAATCATTAGGAACTGGATTTAATCGAATTCCTTCTTCCAAGATTGCCTCTAAATAACAAGAATACAAACGACAGGACTCAAATCCATACATATTGATTTCAGCATTATAAACATGCCAATCTATCTTATTGTTTTGAATAAAGGAATTAAATTTAAAATTACGAACTACACTTCCTTTGAACACAAGAAATACATCATCAATAAAACTGATATGCGAAAATTTCCTTGTTTGTGCTGAAAAATTTTTGTGCTCCTCAGAGATTTTGCCATAAAGTATAGAAGGTTGACAAATCGCATAATGCTCATTATCCGTCAGAAATTCAACACAACGTATTAGATATGTATCAATCTCTAGGGATTTGTTTAGCCATCTATCTAAATTGACTGTAACTAGAAAATCATACTTTGATTTCAAAAATTCGACTTGAGCTAATTCAATATTATCCACTTG
>DDBL01000205.1:1316-9629 GCA_002333425.1 Leptospiraceae bacterium UBA2033 | reverse complement strand
ACAAAAGAGACAACTCTACAAACAGGAACAAATCAAATTCAAATCGCAATTTTAAAAAAAGATCTACCGGTTAACGGTGCGAAACTTTTTATCACAAAAGAAAGAACTGCTACAGGTAAGTTCACAGAAAAGAAAGAATTAAATTTTACAAAAGATGGAAATTATACGGGTAATTTAGAGTTTCCGCACGAAGGGGAATGGCAGTTAACGTTAAACGCAAATGTAGATGGAAAAAGTTTTGAAAAAACATTTATGGTTTCGGTGAAATGAATATAAACGAAACAGTTAGGAACATGTCATTCCCTAAATTTTTAATAGGGAATCTCAACATTTTGAGATCCCCGACAGAAAATTTCGGGGATGACAAGGATAAAAATTTTGAAGGTGAAACCGAAAAAAAATCACCAGAAAATAAGCCAGACAACTGTTATCACTGCCACAATCCAATTCCCCAAAATGTAGATGTGTACACTAACGTCCAAGGAGAGAATCGTTTTTTTTGTTGTAGCGGTTGTCAAACAGTAAGTGAACTGATTTCCGAAATGGGCAAGGATTATTTTTATGATTTGAGAGGTTCTTCCACTCTCGAGCCTATCACAAGTTACAAAAGCGAAGACCCCGAAAATATAGATAGCGAACTTACTTACAACGAATTTGTGACAGGCAGTGAGAAGACAAATTCTGAGGTATACATAAACATAACGAACATCCATTGTTCTGCCTGTGTTTGGTTAAATGAAAAAATTTTATCCGAAACAGAAGGTATTAAAAAGGTTAGAATTAATTTTTCAACTGGAAGAGCTAATATTGTATGGGATGATACAAAGTTAAAATTATCTAAAATATTTTTAATCATTCAAAGTATTGGGTATATTCCCAAGTTGTATGCACCGTGGAAAAAAGAAAAGGCTAACAACAATTTTGCGAATGATTTACTTATTCGAATGGTTGTAGCTGCTTTTTCTTTTGGAAGTATTATGGCATTTACTGTTTCTCTTTACGCTGGATATTTTTCTGGCATTGACCCTGGTTTCAAAAGATTATTCCATTTCTACTCTTGGCTACTCGCCACGCCCGTGTACGTTTACTCGGGCGTTCCTTTTTTTAGAGGAGCGTATTATGGTTTAAAGAATAAGACTCTCAATATGGATTTTCTATTGATTTTAGGAATTTCACTTGCTTACTTTTATAGTATTTATGTGACGTTAACCGACATAGGAGAAGTATATTTTGATTCTGTTTGTATGATTTTTTTCTTTGTACTACTAGGTAAGTATCTGGAGGCAGTTTCTAGAAATATCGCAAATAGAAAAATTAATAGTCTACTTAGTAAACTCCCTGAATTATGTACGGTAATAGAAAATGGAGTTGAGAAAAAAGTATCTGCCAGTCAGGTAAAAAAAGATGATTTGATTTTAGTGAAAGCGGGAGAGCGACTTTCTGTGGATGGAATTTTGGAATCAGAAATCGCTTATGTAGATGAATCTTTTTTAACAGGTGAGTCAAAACCAGTTTCCAAAAAAAAAGGCGAAAAGGTATTTGCTGGATCTCTTTCAGTGAACAGTGGAATTTATTTAAAAGTTCTAAACTCAAGTCAAAATTCTACATTGACACTTCTCCAAAAAATGATTGAGAATGCACTTTTAGAAAAGCCAGCTATCCAAAGAAAAACGGATAGAATTGCAACCAAATTCATCTCTGTCGTTTTATTTACTTCTTTTTCTTCTTTTGTAGGTTGGATGTTTTATTCGGCTAATTTTGAGTTTTCGTTGATTAGCGCAATAGCAGTGTTAATCGTTGCTTGTCCTTGTGCACTTGGTCTTGCGATTCCTTCTACACTTGTGATTAATAATATCATAAACTCCGAAAAAGGAATTGTACTAAAAAACTTAGACATCATTGAGCCACTTTCCAAGTTAGATACACTCATTTTTGATAAAACTGGAACACTTACAGAGGGTAATTTAAAAATAATCGAAGAATCTCTTGAACATTCTACATTTACAAAAAATCTACTTTATGCCTTAGAAAAAAAATCTTCTCATCCTATCGCAAAATCAATAGTATCCTCTTTTCAAGAAAAAGACGACTTTTCCAAACAGGAAGCGGATTATAAAGTAATTGAGATAAACGAAGTCCATGGTTATGGTGTAATAGGAATCATTGAGCACAAACAAATAAAATACAATGTATGTGTTGGAAATTTGGATTTTATTTTAAAGAATACAAACAAAACAGACCACGTTTTAGCAAATACAAACAAATTAGATAAAGCAGGAACTTATCTTTATGTAAATATAAATCATCATTATGTAGGTTACGTATTGTTAAGCGACACACCTCGTGTTGGTATGAAAGAGGAAATACGTAAATTAAAAAATATTGTGAAGGATATACGGCTATTATCCGGTGACGATAGTAAGAACGTATCACGAATAGCAAAAGAGTTAGGAATTGAAAATTACCAAGGTGAATTGAAGCCAAATGAAAAACTAAATGTATTAACTGAACTCCAAGAGAAAAATAAAATTGTAGTTATGGTTGGAGACGGAATCAATGATGCAGGGATATTAGCAAAATCCAATGTTGGGATTTCTCTAGAGCTTGCCTCTGACATTTCCATAGACAAATCAGATATTATCCTCATGAAAAATGATTTAAAAGGAGTAAGGTTTGCTATCGAATATGCAAAACTTACCAATCGAACGATTAAACAAAACATAGGAATTTCTCTTTTATACAATTCTATCATGTTGCCATTAGCCGCATTTGGTTTGATGTTGCCAGTTTACTGCGCTTTTTTTATGACACTTAGTTCGCTTACTGTTGTAGCAAATTCGTTTCTCTTAAAATTATACGCAAGGAAGGTTTAGGGTGGAAGCTTTATACATTACAATTGGAATTGCATTTATACTAGCATTTATTGGACTAATTGTTTTTTTAGTGTCCTTTAAAAATGGACAATTTGAAGATATTGAGGCTCCTAAGTATAGAATTTTATTCGACGACGAAAAGGAAAATTCAAAATGAATTATGAAATATTTTTTATCTCTTCTTTTATTTATGGACTAAGTAGTTCTTTTCACTGCATAACAATGTGTGGTCCATTTGTTGGTATGTTAAATATCATCGGTGAATCGAAATTACTCACAAATATTGTCTACAACCTCGGGCGGTTTACATCGTATACCCTCATCGGCTTTCTGATGGGATTTGTAGGATTCGGATTAAACCTTTCAGGCGAAGTTGCTCGAATACAAAATATTTCCATTATCATTTCAAGTATTTTTATTTTATTAACGGGAATTGCACTTATCCTAAATAAAAAACTAATTCCAGATAGTGGAGCAAATCGGATTATCAAAAAAATCTTTTTTCCATTCATCGAGATAATGCGAAAGTCTACTCATACGATTTTGTTTTCGTTTATCTTTGGAGTTTTTACTGGGCTTCTTCCTTGTGCGATTTTGTATCCAGCATTTGCAATGGCATTTGCAACCGGAAGTCCAATGTTAGGCGGAATTTCAATGGGTTCTTTTTTTCTGGGAACACTTCCTGGACTTTTGTTATTTGGATTAGGATTTCATAAGATAAAATCTTTTATTTTAAAAGACTACGCAGCGTTAGTTGGCATAGCAATAATTTTTATTGGACTCACATCAGTTTATTTTAGAATGCATCACGATCATTCTATCCATGGACATGGAACTACTAACCCAACAATTAACACAGAATCAGAACAAGAAGAAGAACAAATGAAAGGGGAATCAGAGCACCACCACCATCATTAGGCTACTCTTTATTAACCGAAGGTGGAATTATATAATCACCAATTATAGTTGCTCCTTCTCTTTCTTCTGCAATTTTATAAAGTTCTAGTTTCATTTGCTCTACGACGTATGGAAAAGAAGCTGCAATGTTAAATTGGTTTAGTGGATCGGAAATTCTATCATAGAGTTCATAGATAACACCATCACGAGTGGGGATATAAATAAACTTGAACTTTGAGTTTTGCAAAGATCGGTGTTTTGCAAATGCGATAGTCTCCCGATAGTAGGGATCAGTAATCATTATCTGGTAATCTTCTTCTGGAACAATTTGATGCATTTTTAAAATACTAGGATACATGATTCTTTGAGATTGGAAAAAATGCTCTCCTATATCAGAAAACCAAATTCCAGTTTCGGAATAAACGTTTCTTTCCTCTACCCAGTTTTCTTTTCCGAGTATTGGTATTAACGACTTACCAGGATAATTCTTATTTGCCTCAATTTTGTAAAACTCTAAAAGGGTAGGAACTATATCAATCGAACTAGTCACTCCTTTAAAAATATGGCTTTCTCTCTCTTTGTAAAAATCAAATGGAAATTTTATTATGAGTGGCACTTGTGTAATATTTGGTCCACGTAGATGTTCTCCGTGTCCGTGACCGTGTATGTCTTCATAGAGAGATTCTCCGTGATCTCCTGTGATGATAATTAAAGTTTTTTCATACAGACCATGTTTTTTGAGGTAACTTGTGATTTTCCCCAAACTTTCGTCGAAGGAATAAATGGAAGCATCAAAGATTGCTTTGATTTGTTCGATGTCTTTTTCGTCTGGTTTAGCGTCTGACGTAGGATCTACAAATTTAAAGTATTTGTATTTTCCATAATAATTTGAATCTGTGAATTTTTTGTAATCAGGATAAGGTGGGGAATAGGGAAAATGCGTTACGGATAAAAATATAGTTAGAAAAAATGGATTTGATTTTTCTCTCCTGATAAATGAATAAATGTCAGGTAGAATTCTATCTCCATCACCCAAATTAGAAAACCCGCTAACTTCTTCAAAGTATTCTCCTCCTCTAAGAAATGATCCGGTAAGAATTGGGAGTAGAAAAATCTGGAATTCTAAACTTTTTTGAGTTACTAAAATCTTTGCATTAAAATTGGGAGTGCGTACTTCTTGGAATCCAAAATCAGCACGAGTGAAAATATCTCCCGCAAAATTGGAATAAACCGCAGTTCGATAATTTTTCTTTTGCAGATAATGCCCGATAGTCGGAAACTCACTGCTTCCTAGATTTTTCTTTTCGTCGGGTGAGGGAAACATATCTCGAATTTTGTGAGACATGCTATATTCTCCAGAAAGTAAATCTGCCCAACTTGGGAAAGTTCTTGGAATGGTTACATGGTGGTCTTCAAAGACAAATGCTTCTTCTTTGAATTTATCAATGTTAGGAGTTATACTTTCTCCATTGACTTTCGCCCCAATTCTATCAGCTCTTAAACTGTCTGCGGAGATGATGAGTAAGTTGTAGTCCTTGGAATTTTCGGGTATTGGTAAATGAAAGAAAAACTTAAAGTAGTAAAAAGAACCAATGATCGCGAATAATAAAAAGAATACGGGAAGAAGAGTAAACCGATTTACCTTAGAATCAATTTGACGAATGATTTGGTATCCGAGGAAAATAGGAATTATCCCATAGATAAAACTATTAAAATGAAAAAATAGAATAAAAACCAGAAATACAAATAAGAAGAGATACTGAATATTTGCCCGATATAAAAAGCCTGCTATTAAAAAAGAAAGGTAAGAGGAAATAGAAGCGATAAAGAAAAACTCAAAGTATCTAGGATCTACATGATCGGTTAAAAAATACAAAAACGGTTGTAAATAAGTATGTCTTATATAAAAAAACTCACCATAAAGCTGCGGATAATGGATAATAGAATGAAATAAAAGAGAAAGTGTAAATAGGATAAATACTAAGTAGGTGATAAATCCTTTTCTTTTACTGGATGGAAAAATTTCTCTAAATAGAAAATCTATACCAATTTGTAAGCTAGAATAAAAAATGTAGTAGATGAGAAAAATTTTCAAATTCACTAAAAGAATTAAATAGAAGAAGTCCCCATTTAGAATGGAATGAATTTCAGTGCTTAGATCAAAACCCATTACTCTAAAGGATGTATTGGAGATGAGACAAAGCAAATAGATGATAATCGAAAATCTAAATGCTCTTGCTGTATTTTGAAAAGGAATTCGAAGAATGGACAAACTACTTTATTCTCCTTGTGGATTTTTTAACTCGGGGGAAGGAATATTTTCCGACGGAGTTTTATTTGGTTCAGGAGGAGTTTCTTTGGGAACTTCTGGTTGTGTTATTTCTTCAGTAGCTGGAACAATTTCTGTATCTGTTGGCTTATCCGGATTATCCTCTACATCATCTTCAAAGCTAGTTCCTTCGTCGGTTTCTGGATTGATTTTTTTTGGTTCAATTTTTACTTCTGGTGGTGTGGAATTTGCCCCTGGCTCTGTTCCTTTTACATAGTATTGTGCATAGATTGGAAATTTACATTCGGGTGAGTCTTGTAGCAAAATTCCCGTCTCTCCGCATATATCTACTTGTGTAAAATTTCCTTCAAATGGTTTGATTAGTTTTTCGTCCGGGCTAATTCTTGAGCGCATGAAGTTCACATATCGCATCCAGATTTGTCCACTGATTCCAGCGCCAGAGCCAGGAAATGGAGCACTTTGGTCGTTTCCTACCCAAACGGTTGTGACATTTCCAGGAATGATTCCTGCAAACCAAGAGTCTCTGATTCCTTTTCGATTTCCCCATTTGAGAGTTGCACTTTTGGGAGTTTGAACTGTTCCGGTTTTACCGGCTAATGCGAGTTTGTCTTTGTCTCTTCTAACGGGTAATGTTCCTTCGCCGCTAAGAACTGACTCTAAGAGATTAACTGCCATTGCACAGGCAACAGGGTCAAGGATTTGTTCGCGGGTTTCTTCTGCGTAAACTTCTGATGGAGTTCTATCAATGTCATCATCATCAATAATTTTTAGAATTTTTCTTGGACGAATTTTATATCCACCGTTTGCGATTGTGCTATATACAATGGCAAGCTCCATTGGACTAAGCTCACCTGAACCTAGCGCCAAAGATAGATTATTCCCAAAACGTTCTTTTAGTTCAGGTGTCGGTATTGAAAGTATGAGAGACATTTTTTCTAAAAAATATCCTACTCCTACTTCTTGTAGAAGTTTTACGGCAACTGTGTTGACAGATTGGGCTAATGCTTGTCTTGCGGTGATGAAACCTTTGTAAGAGCCGTACCAGTTTTTAGGAGTGTAACCACGTATGTCAATTTTTTCGTCTTTTACAATAGATGAGGGATTGATGATACCTTTTTCTAGGGCGAGGGTAAATATGATTCCTTTGATTGCAGAGCCTGGTTGTCTTTTGGCTTCTTCGGCTCGGTTGAGTCGATAGATGGATGAAATTTTGTATGCACCGACTAACGCTTCTACATTTCCATTGTATGGATTTAGAGACACGGCGCTTCCATTCATGTTTTCGATAATTTCAGTTTCTCTTTTCGCTTCTTGGTCGTTTCCCTTTTTTACGTAGACTTGTTTTTCTTTTTCTAAAACTTTTCGAACATCTTCAATTCCTTCGCGAAGAGATGTTTCGATTACGCTCTGTTTGTCGTAGTCAAGAGTGGTGTAGATATTGAGAGAAGTTTTTTCGAGTTCGTCATTGGAAAATTTTTCTAGGATATAACGACGAATACTCTCATTGAAGTCAGGTGCAAGATTAACTTTGAAGTCACGGTCAAATCCGAATTTGCCGATGTCGCTTGTGTGTTTGACTTTATCCCCTACTTTTACTTCTTTGATTTTATATTTACTTTTGAATATACGAATGTTTTCATCTATCTTCTTTGGAAAATCTTTTTCTATTTTAGATGACTCAGGGTGAAGATGCGAACTTTTAGTCATATCATTTAGAATTCGTTTTTGGCGATCTAAGGCGATGGAGAGATTTCGAATTGGATTGTAAATGGAAGGTGCTGGAATAATTCCAACCAGTAGAGCAGCTTCAGCAGGAGTCAATTTGGTTGCGGTTAAGTTGAAATAATAACGACTAGCCTCTTCTAGACCAGTATTTCCTTCTCCCAAAAAAATCTGATTCATGTACATAGCTAGAATTGTATCTTTGTCGTATTGGTTTTCGATGTAGTAGGTACAAAATGCTTCAGTGAGTTTATTGTAGATATTGCGCTCGCCTAGGTTTAGAGTGAGTTTAGACAACTGTTGGGTAATTGTACTTCCGCCCTGTAACAATCGAAACTTGCTGAGGTTAACGACGATTGCCCGCCCGATAGCAGCGTAGTTAATTCCAGTGTGTTTATAAAAATCGCGATCTTCTGATGAAAGAAGTGCCCAAACTAAATTTCCGTGTTCTTTTAAATTGTCTGTACGGATTGGTTTGAAATTGCGACGATTAAATTCACCTATGAGTTTAGAATTTTTATCATAGATGCG
>DDBL01000205.1:0-1271 GCA_002333425.1 Leptospiraceae bacterium UBA2033 | reverse complement strand
AATTCATTTTTGAAAAATTATTCTTGCATAATTCGTTCCTAGTATTTACGTTCTACCTAAGTTGGAAAGATATGGAATTTAAACTAATAGAAGGCATTCAGGTAATTAAGATGGAAGGCTCTGTCTTGCAATCCGATAGCGGTAGACTAGATAGGTATTTCAGCCAAATATTTTCCTCTGAGTCCAAAAACGTTGTAATCGATCTAACTGACGCGAACCATATTTCGTCTTCTGTTCTAGGTCAAATCGTGTTTTTGAAGAACAAACTCAAAGCACTTTCAGGCGACATCCGACTTGTGATTACAGATGATGACCTTCTTGAATTATTCGATCTCACAATGTTAAACAAAGTCTTCGAAATTTTCCCAACCACAGAAGAGGCATTTAAGTCCTACCAAGTCTAGGAATTTTCTTGATGAATTATTTGTAAACATTCCCACGCGATGCTATTAGTAAAATATTTATTTCGCTCTTGTTTTCTTCCAGAATAATTCTTAAATCACCAACTCGAATTCTTTTTAAACCTGATAGCTCTCCTTTAAGTTCTTTGCAATCTAAATTGGTAAATCCATTTTTCTCTAACTCATCAAAGACTTTATTTAATCGGACTTTTTCTTTCCGATCGCATTTCTTGTAATACTTTGAAGCTTCCTTTTTAAAAATAAGATTAAACATTTTCTCTAAGTTTTTTCCAAGAAATTCCACCTTTTTCTTTCTTAGCTTTTTTTATTTTTTGAATTTCATCTGTTGAAAAAACTTCATCCGTTTGGTTGAGCCAAAGAATAAAATTTATCGCTAATTGAAATTTTTCTTCAGGTAATTCTTTTAAAAGGGAATCTATTTTTTTAATTTGTAAAGCTGTCATACTAATCATAGTAAACTTTTTTCCTAATATGTCAAGTGATTCATAACAGTATGTTGATAAATCTAATTCTACAATGGACTTTTCACACCTGCAATTTTTGGATTTGCAAGCTTGGTATAAATCGTAGTAGTAGAAAGATTTTTATGTCCTAATAGTTTTTGTATAAAGTGTATGTCCGTTCCTGTTTCCAATAAATGCGTTGCAAACGAATGTCGAAAGTCATGTGGCGTGCCATGTTTACGAACTCCAGACTTTTTAAGTGCAGCGGCAAACACGTGTTCGACTGTACGAGCGGAAAGATAGGACTCTTTTCCGATTTCCTTTGGCTGATTAGAGGGAAATAGTATATTTTCCGGGTTTCTATTTTCAATAAAAACATTCAAATCAGAAAGTATTTTCTCTGACA
>DDBL01000246.1:240-10213 GCA_002333425.1 Leptospiraceae bacterium UBA2033 | reverse complement strand
TTTCAAGAAATGGTATAAAATCGGAGATACAAATACTCCAAAAAATAAAAATAGAATGGCGTCTTTGATTTTTGCTAAGGATCTATCGAAATGAAATTTTCTGATTAATATGTATACGGCAGTGATAGGCTCGATTGTATTTGCCATCGCTGCGATCAAAGCAAATCCAAGAGGAGCTTCGGTAAACAAATTGGCAAAAAATGCACCAATACTAATACCCGGAAGGTATTTGAATCCACCAATCAGTAATACCGCAATAGAAAATCCGGCGGGCAGCCAAAATAAAGTGATATTAGATTGAACAAAAGAGATACTTAGAGCGAGTTTTGCAAGGGAAAAAAATAGAGCAGATACTAAAATGAGTCTAGATATATAAGTCATATTTTTTTACTGTACAGTTCTTTCATATTGATTGTATTGAAAAATGCAATCAATATTTGACTAAACTTGTGTTTTTATCAGCTTCCCCATGGCAACTATCGCATTTTATTTCCTTAACTTTTGTCCGTGTCCTTCTTTTTAATTGGAAGTTTTCCGAGTGTTTCAGTTCCAATATTCAAAAACACTCCTTCTAACTTCGTGCCGCTGAGAAGTCTGGAAAATACTTCTGCCACAGATTCGCCACCGAGGATTGCCAGTGGTGCCATTGCTTCTGCAATTTTGACTAGTTGCTCTTTGTCGTTGAAAGACTGGAGCGCGGCGATGAAATCGGGGCTAATCGCTTTTGCCCGCTCTACCATTGCTTTTACTTGTGTTTCGAGTTCTTTCGCAGATAGATTGATATTCTGTTCTTTGAAAAATACTTCTTGGTCGAGTCTGGATTTGTCCCGTGTTAATTGGAGGGCATTAATTTGATTCATCAATTCTTCTTTGCCACGTTGGTTATTTAACTTTAATTCTTCGATGGCTGCGTTAGACTTGGCGCGTGTCGTTTCTAATTCTAAACGTTTTTCCAGTTCTTCTTTTTCATACCCGTAAACAGCTTTTTGCGTGATATATTGGGACTCACTAGTTTCTCGTTTTACAGTTTCCATAAATTTCAAAATTTCTAACTTGGATTTTTCGCGGGTAAGTGTGGTTGACTCCTGAATTAAGGCTTGCTGAGATTCTTGCATGAGTTTTGCAATCGTAGCATCTTTAATGAGAATTCCCGTTACCTCAACATCATAGACTTTCATTTCATTTTCTGTGAAATGATAACCAGCGTTATCCTCACCTAGGATGGTTTTTTTGATGATGTTAATTCCATTTGTGTAAAATTCTTCTACACGGAAGTTCTTTACCGCAGTGCGGATAACAGAGCGAAATCTATCAGTCAGAAATTTTACATAGTTCTCTACGTTAAACCATTTGGAAGAGTCATTTACAAAATTTAATCTGTAGGAAAGTTTGATCTGGATACTCACAAAATCTTTGGACTCTACGTCAATTGTGTCGGATACTTTGTTGTTAGCCACTCGAAGGTAAACATCTCGGACTAGATTTTCATCTGATTTAGGATTTCCTTTAGAAAGAGAAAATACTTGCATGTCTTCATCNNACCATGATCGCATAACCAGCCCAAACTCCAATCGAAACAGCCCCATCGTATTTTGTGTCGAGCGTGATGTAACGAGGAGGAGTATATTTATTTCTTCTTTGAAAGGAATCACTTGCAATTTGTTCTTTCTCTTCTTCTTCGAGAGAAGCTTTTGCTAACAATTCATCTGTAATGGAAAATCCAGATTTAGACGGAGAAGGGGCATTTTGCGGAAGAGCAGTCGCAGAAGGTTTGTCTGCTTGAATTGCTTTTTGGCGAAGTACAGAATTAATTTCAATTGCTCGATCATTTCCTGGGAACCAGAGGCTAACCTGTCTTTGCTCCAAAATTCGACGAACGATTACTTCAAATCTAGGATCAGGTAAAAACATATCAGGACCACGGCGAAGTTTTACTTCTCCTGTGAGTCGGTTCATTACATAACGAGCTTCCCCAAGTGGAATGGCAACTGCGTAGTGCACTTCATCGTCTTCATACTTTACAATCGCATGTTCTTTTCGGGGAAAGTAAATCATTTGGTCTTTACCGGTAATAAAAAGTTCGTCTCCTTCTTTGTAGTCTTTTCCAGCTTCTGAATAAGGAGCGATTACTTTGATGTAAATTCCTTTGATTTCACTGAGTTCAATCGCACGGTATTTGCGACTTCCATCTTTTTGGATAAATGTCTCTGTTGGTTCTGGAAATACTACCTCAGGACCTCGCACATAACGTTTGTTTCCATCTTCGTCGAGGAGGATACAGTATTCTAGCCGCTCGAGAGTCACTGCTTCTCGGATGTATTGATTTTTTGCATCCTTAACAACTTCAATTCCAGTTGGTGGTATATAGAACGAAACCTCTGTTCCTTTGATGGTGATATGTTTTCCTAGTTTGAGTTTGGATACGTCAAATTCCTGTTCGCCTGTACTCGATTCACTTTTTTTAATTACCGCCTTATTCCAATTATCCTTTGCGGCTGTTTCGTCGTAAACTCGAACCACCAAGTATTGATTTGAACGTAAATGATGTCCCTTGACTACATTTACCATTTGCCCCGACCAAAGTGGAAAAGATATCGGACCGGGGATATTCACTTTATGCCCCACATTTAATTCGGTGAGGCTATTGACTGTTCCAGTTTTTGGATTGGAATTGTCTTTTGCCGGATTTTTTAAAACCAAGTACCAACCTTCCGGTGAAATCGCAAAAGTTTGAATCGCTCCTTCGAGGGAACATTTTTCAAAACGTTTACTTTTTTCGTTGAAGATAATCGGCTGATCGGTATTGGAAAGACTCGCCTTGTAAGGTCCTACATAAATATTGATGTTCCCTTTGGTTTGGTCAGAAATAAACGCAAATTCGTTCGGGGAAAGGATTAAATCTCGTTCTCTTTGTCTTTCTTCTACTGCCATAAAATTCTCCTACTTCTTGTCTATTCTGCAAATCTTAATTTATTAAATAGAACAAGCAAGTAGAATAAATGAAATGAGATTTGATTTAAGAAAAATCCAACAGGATTAGAATGATTTTTCGGATTTTCTGGAATAAAGTAGGGGTTGTGTAAAAGCATTAGCCACAGAGGCACAAAGGCACAGAGAAATACGGTTTCTTGGCATTCTACTCTCAGAAATCTTTGCTTTTACACAGCCCCAAGAATCGAAAACGAGTAAGTAGATATGGATTTCCCGTTTTTCAAGCAGAGTAAATTTTATCATTACTTTGATGGCTATAATTGCTTACATGTTAAAATAGCCTTGACTAGAATAGTATGTATGTTAAAATAACCATGTTATGAATAGATTAATTACAGAGCCAATTCTAAAGGATTTGAAGAGCAAAATGGTTTTTCTCGGAGGACCGCGCCAGTGCGGTAAAACACATTTAGCCAAAGAAATTTTAAAAAAACTAGATTCAGAAAATAATTATTTTAACTGGGATTCTTATGAGGACAGGAAAATCATCTTAGCTCAAAAATGGAGTAACGAAAGAATCATTGTTCTAGATGAAATTCATAAATACCCAAAGTGGAAAACTTTTGTAAAAGGAATTTATGATACACAAAAAGAATTTCACAACTTCCTGATAACAGGCTCGGCAAGATTAAATATTTATAAACGAGGTGGTGACTCTATGTTAGGACGTTACCACTACTGGAGGTTACACCCATTTACCCTCAATGAGATTCCTCCAAAAATTTCTGTCGATGAGGCATTTAAACGTTTGCTTAGGGTAGGTGGATTTCCAGAACCATTTTTAGACGCAGGCGAACAAACGGCAAGGAGATGGAGAAAAGAAAGGTTCGATTTGATTTTGCGAGAAGACATTCGAGATTTAGAAAGAATTGTAGAAATTCAAAATCTTTCTTTATTAGTCGATCTTTTAAGAACAAGAGTTGGTTCGCTCATTGTAATTTCCAATCTTGCACAGGATTTACAAGTTGCGCCTAACACGATTAAACGCTGGATAGAAATTTTAGAGCGTATGTATTTGATTTTTGTTGTAAAACCTTACACCGAAAAATTAAGTCGAGCAATCTCTAAACCTTTTAAGGTATATTTTTTTGACAACGCAGATGTAGAAGGAGACGAGGGTGCCATTTTTGAAAATCTAGTAGCTACTCATCTTCTAAAAAAAATCAACTTCCTAGAAGACTATGAAGGTTATCGTATGTTACTTCATTTTATCCGAGACAAAGAAGGAAGAGAAATTGATTTTGTAATCACCAAAGATAAAAAATTAGAAAGTCTAATCGAAGTCAAATGGAGTGACGACGAAATTTCTAAAAACCTTGTTTATTATTCAGAAAAACTAAAACCAAAACAAAGTCTCCAACTAGTGGCTAATCTCAAACGAGAATACAAAAAAAACAAAATTGAAGTTCTTTCTGCAAAAACATTTCTGAGTAATCTTTAGAATAAATTTAAAACTATACAAATCAAATCACATTTCCAGTATTAAAAACCGAAGGACAAAGAAACAAATTCTATGAAATCTTATTATGATTTATACAAAGAGTTACACAAAGATTTATTAAAACTAGACGAAGCAAGAGTTCGCAAACTCTATTTTGTGGTTCCTGTGAGTGTATTTTGTTATGGTGGTTTTTTTTATTTTGATGGAATGTATGATCTACTCGTTTTTGGAATTCCTGATTTTAAGAGTTTGTTTGGAATTTGGAGTTTGCTTAGTTTAATTGGAAGTTTGATTTTTCTTTATTGGGTTTATATAAAACTAAAAGAGTATATGCGTGAATACCAAATTCGTTTTAAAAAAATCATTATTTTACCTATCCTTTCTTCTTTGGCAGATGAAGTAGCGCACTTTCCTGCAAGAAGATTTAACTCTTTGAGTGATATTTATAATAGTGGCTTTGTATTTGAAAGACCTGATGGAGTAAAAGGAGAAGATTTAGTAAAAGGAAAGATCGAAGGAATCCAGTTTTCTTTTTCGGAAGTAGAAGTGTATAAAATGGTAGAAACCAAAAATGGAAAATCTGAAAAAACTATTTTGGAAGGAATTTTTTTTGTAGCAAATTTTCCTAAAAGAATAGCAGACGAAGTGAATATCCGTGGAAAAGCTAGATTGGTTTCTTTGACCGAACTTAGTATTTTTAAACATCTACCTACTAAAGTCATATTAGTATTAGCCGCTACTTTTATTGGTTTATTTAGTTTTATCTTATATACTTATTCATGGTTAGAAATAAGAAAATTTTTAAGTCAGCGTTTTTTTGTGCTTATGATACTGGGAGGGGCTACTCTCAAATATGTTTTCACTTCCATTTCCAACAAGGTAAATAGAATGTTTGCCAACCTTTCTCTAAAACGAATTAAGACAGCAAATATACACTTTGAAAAAAACTATTCCATCTATTCTAAGAATGTGGAAGAAGCAAATCTTTTAAAGTATAAAAAAGTACAAGAAGCGTTAATCAATTTCCAGAATAAAACTTCCACCTCTGCCAGCATCCATATTATAGGAAACAAGGTTAATATCTTTATTCCCAAAAGTTTTGATATTTTTGAACCAAAATGGTTTAAGAAAAATACAGATCCCGAAGTCATAAAAGAATCTTATGATTTAATGCGAGGTTTTTACGATATTATTGTAGCATTGAAGCTCGTAGCCGAAATGGAAAAATCGTAACTTTTCAGAATAATAGATTACTTCAAATTTACCATTATCCGCTTCTCGTAAAACTCGGTAGTATTTTTTTATATCCAAATACAAAATCACTCAACCAAGAATTGTTCGCGTAGTCGATTTACAATTGCCTTGTCGAATGGTCGTTATTTATCTAATTCTTTTTTTACCAATCAGGCTTTTAAGTAGTTTGGGTTTCATATCGTATCGGATAGGTAAAAAAATATCTATCCGATACGATACAAAATTTATTACTTCTGCTCTGCTAAAGAATAAGCCATAGGTAATAAATTAAATTTTCATTTACATAATGCACCAGTGCTGCTTGTTAATGCTGTCCCATTACTATCAAGTGGTTGACCTTCATCCGCACACACTTGGTTAGTTTTTGGAGTTGGTACAGCGCCTAACGCTGGGTCTACTAGAATTTCTTTTGTTGTAGCTGCTAGATTTGGATTCGTAGACAAACCAGCAGTAATCGCTGTAACTGCAACTTTCGTCATGTTCACAGCTTTATCTAAACCAAGAACGACAAAAGTTTTATCTGTTGGAGTTGCGGTTGGATTTGTTTTGTCTGGAACTTTTGTAGTTAGCTCTGTTGCATCAGGAATACTAAATCTTGGTTTGAATTGGAACATTGGATCGTTGTCTAGGTTTTCTTTGTTGTCATCCCAAGGAATTTGTAATTGACCAAAACCATAATAAGGAATTTCCGATACTCCCGAAACTGGATCAGTATATCTAAAATACAATGGAAAGTCAAAGATTTTGATTGCTCCTGTAGAATCAGCTAATCTAGTTTTTTTAGACCAGCTTTCTGTCCCTGTAGACCAGTTGTATTGCACTGCCGCTTCTGCATCCCAGATTTTTCCACATTCGCTAGTTCCTGAACCTGTAGTGAATGTAAGTTTGGATTCAAGTAAACCCATTTTATTAAAGCTATATGGATTTGTTGAATTTGCTGGTGGAGTAACTATATTACCTGCACTATCTTTTAAAGTCAAAGTTGCCGCATCTACTGTATATGTCTCGTAGGTAGTGATATTCGGAGTACCGCCGTTAGCCGTAGCATAACATTCAGACTGTGGACTATTTGTTCCTTGGTTTTTATAGTAGTAGAGAGTTAAATTTGCAGGGAGTGTATCTACATCCACTTGATCGTATGTAGTAACTGTTGTTGGAGAGGCGATTGGATCCCATGTGATTTGTTTTTGGTTTTGACCATTTCCGCCACTGAGAGAAAATCTGAATTTCGCTTTCCAGAAACTATTTGGAGTAAAGGCAACTGCGGAAGTTAAGGCTGTGCAAGTGCCAGTCATAATATCACCCGTACATGTCTTCACTTTTTCCCAACCAGTACCGTTATACGCCACCTTAAATCTAGTCATTGTTGCATTTGCAAATTCAAAATAATCCAACGTTAGTTGTGTATCAGTTGTAGCAGTACAAACTGGTTTCCAGTTGGTTGCTGCACTCGGAGCCGTACAGGTTTGTCTTCTTGTGAATTTACTTCCGTCAAAAGCAACTTTACTAATTGTAGAGGTTAATCCAGATTGTTCCCAAGAATCAAGAAGAACATCTTTTAACGATGCTGTGGTCATTGTATTTTTGATTTCTTTAATGAGCCTACCTGGACTTACTTTTACAGTGTAAGTGCTACCAATTGTCCCATCAAATTTTTTCTCTTTGATTGTAGAACCGTCAGCTATCACGGGAGCTTTAGTTGGATCGTTTGTAAAAAATTGAACTCCCCATCTTCCTGCCCAACCTTCTTGTGTGCCATCTGCTGAAGTAATTGGAAATCCGGTTTGTAGATTGACTCGTTTTCCTGTGTCTTTGTCGTACAACCCATATCTGAAAACGACAGTTTTGGTGTTGATTCTGTCAAAAGCTATGTCTGTTTTGACAGATGTAACTGTTCCGGGTTGATTTGGATCTGTGGAAGGTGTATATTTTTGAATTGGAACTTGAGCAAAAACAAAATTCTTATCAAAATTCATATAACCTGTGATGTCAATATTAGGCGAGAAAGGATTTGCAGGAGTTGTAGTTGATTTGCGGGTAAAACTGATTTGCCCCGCATCATTTGTTTTATCCAGTACAACATGAAGTCCTGCTTCACCATTTATAGTCATAGTTTGACCTTGCATAGTCATAGTTGCATCAGAAGATTCGAATGCTACCAGTTCTAATTTTCCATCTGTTCTATCTACAGTCTTTGTAGAAAATCCACCTTTGATAGAATTTCCATTGCTTGATGCTGTGACTGCTGCGTCTAATTGAAATTTGCCGTAGGGTTTTGTGTCAGATACAGGCTCTAAAACAGTCAGTTTGATTTGTAAATCACCAACCATTCCACCACCCATTTCCAGATTTCCCCAAATCTTTACAACCAAGGGAGCGGCACCATTTGTGTAAGCGGCGTCTACTATCCAAGAAGTTTTCTTTTGATTAGCCGCTGCAGAATCAGAACCACCTTGGCCACCACCGCCACCACCAGATTGACTATTATCAGTTGGTGGAGTAAAGGTTACTTTTACAGGACCTTGTCCAATCAACCATTTGTAACCGGAGAGATTTGCCATTTTGAAAATCATAGACAAAAGACTTAATTGAGAAGCCATTGGATCTATAATAAATACATTTTGGTTTGCAAGATCTTTTGTGTATTCGGTCGTTGCATCTGTGTAGAGTCTGGAAATGTCATTGGCTTCTGGGCTAACTATCGAGCGAGTGACTGCTCCTAGAACTTGCGCTGTAGCTCTACTGCTAGTAGAGATAAGCGAAAGTTGGGGTGGTGCTGTTAGCCTAGATGAACCATCTGTATTGGTTGCTTGTTCTGCTGTTAAGGTTCCTGTCGAAGTACCTGTCGCTGTAGCTGACGCAGTACGACTACTTCCTAAATAAGCAAGAAAGCCTGCCAGAGGAGTATTATCATTTTCCTTTTTCTTACAATTGACCAAAGAAAAAAGAAGTAACATGATAAAAATGGTGATTTTTTTCATTATTTTACCCTTTAAATTTTATTTTATCAACTCGACGCGCGGTTAAATCTGGCTATAGTTATTTTTACAGGAATATACTGCGTTTCTACGTGGATAATTTGGACAAAAAATGGAATTTTTACTAGGTAAAGTCAAATTCTTTTTTCTTTTTCGTTAAACTTTAACTAAAATTTTAAAAAAATATGACTTTTTGCAATGATTCTAATTCTCTAAAATTTGTAACTACTCAGTGTGGTTTGCCACAGAGGCACAGAGCCGCAGAGTCACAGAGAATAATGGGATTGCGCTATTTTTATTACTATTCNNGTGCCTCAATCCGCCCTGCGCTTGGTCGCGCCCAGTGCCTTCGCACTCTGTGTCTCTGTGCCTCTGTCAGTCTTTTTTTATACTGAGTAGTTACTAAAATTTTACATATCCTCGTCTGACCAACCAATGTCGGTTAAGAAGTCGTCGTATCCACCATCATAGGTACTAATTGTATTATTATCAAATACGATGAGTTTGGTGGCAACTGCTCGCAAGTGCATTTCGTTGTGGGAAACCATGATGACTGAGCCGTCAAACTGATCGATGGCTTCGATTAGTGAATCACAGGATTGCATATCTAAGTGGTTCGTTGGCTCATCGAGGAAGAGTAGGTTAGAGGGGGTAACAAGGATTTTCCCCAATAGCACACGGCTTTTCTCGCCACCCGATAACACTTTGATTTTTTTGAGGGCAGTATCCCCTGAGAACATGAGACCACCAGCGATATTTCGGGCAATACTTTCCGTACAAGATTTGTCTGCACTTTTGATTTCTTCGACTACTGTATTACTATCGTCCATATCGAGTTTGTTGGTTTGTCCGAAGTATCCTTCTTTTAAAGTGGGGTGTTTACTTACTTTACCGGATACTGGTTGTAATTCGCCAGCGAGGATTTTGAGAAGAGTGGATTTTCCTTTTCCGTTTTTTCCGATGATACAAATTCGGTCTCGTTTACCAACACTGATAGAAAAATTTTCTACCAAAAAAGGAGCAGAGCCGGTATAAGAGAATGAAATTTCTTCTGCGGATAACATTTGACTTGCCCCAAAAGAAGCAGCATTAAAGAATAAATCTAAGTCTTCGATTACGTCTAACGCTTTCATTTCCCCTTGTTTTTCTAACTTTTTCACACGAGACTGGGTTCGACTCGCAAAACTTGCCTTAGCCTTAAACTTAGCGATAAAAATTTCTTCTTGTTTTCGTTTCTTTGCTTCATTGAGACGAGTTTTTTCGTAAAGCTCTTCTGCTTCATTGATCTGTGTGTAAAGTTTTTCAGTAT
>DDBL01000246.1:0-138 GCA_002333425.1 Leptospiraceae bacterium UBA2033 | reverse complement strand
TAAATTTTAAGTGTTGGTCTAAGTGCCCGATTTTGTAGTTTTTAGGAATTTGAACTGTTCCTTTGTCAGGCTCAACATTTCCTAAAATCATTTGAAATAATGTAGATTTTCCATGACCATTTCGACCGACTAATCCTA
>DDBL01000044.1 GCA_002333425.1 Leptospiraceae bacterium UBA2033 | reverse complement strand
AGAGAGTCTATTTCATAAAATAATGTCCATCTCCGTAATATAGTCTTAGTTATTATTGTAATACAATAGAAATTGAACCCAAATATTTCATTGGCTCTCTTTAATTCGACGAATAGTAATAAAAATAGCGCAATCCCATTATTCTCTGTGTCTCTGTGTCTCTGTGGCAAACCACATTCAGTAGTTACAATCTTTTAAAGCATTTTTAAATTGAAAACCAATCCGTCCTTTCGTAGAACAATTTTGCTAAATCCTATTCATTATTAGATTGACTCAATACCTAGGATTTGTAGCGATAGCTGTATACCCCTAAAAAGCATGTCAGCAAGAGTATTAAAAGCCAGAAAATCGTCCAAAACAACCACTTCATTTGATCTCAAGGAAATCTTGCGTAAAATGCAGATGTTTTCTTCCCTATCCGAAGAAGAGTTAGACTTAGTTATCAAAATTTGCCAAAAACGTAAACTCAGAAAAAACGAAGTTTTATTTAGAGAAGGGGATTCTGGTGACTTCGCCTATATAATCGAAACTGGAAAAATTGAAATTTATACAGAAATGTCGGGTGATAAAGTTGTTTTTGCAACCAAGGAAGCGGGAACAATCATCGGAGAACTTGCACTCCTCGACAAAGCTCCGAGAATGGCAAGTGTTCGCGCAATTGAACCTTGTCAAGTTGTGGGAATTGGAAGTGAAGATTTTATGCAGCTTCTAACCACACAAGCTGCCATTACATACGGAGTTTTGCAAGACGTTGTAGCTCGTTGGCGGCAAAATGAGGGTATCCTCAAAAATAGAGAACGTGAATTACAACAAGCCAAACAATTAATAGAAATACAAAGACAGAAATCGGAAGAATTATTACTTAACATTTTACCCAAAGCTGTTGCTGACGAATTAAAATTGAATGGTGCAACACAGCCTCTTCACTATGATTCTGTTACAGTTATATTTACTGACTTTAAAGGTTTTACTAAGATTAGTGAGCAGATGAGTGCTGAAGAGCTTGTAGGTGAGTTAGATATTTTCTTTACATCCTTTGATGAACTAGCTGATAAATACAAATTGGAAAAACTCAAGACGATAGGCGACGCATATATGTGTGCTGGTGGACTTCCAACGGTTAACAACACTCATCCGGTAGACGCTTGTCTTTTTGCATTACAAGTTCAGTTTGTGATGAAAGAAACAAAACGGATTAAGTCAGAAAAAGGTCTTCCGTTTTGGGAACTTCGTTTAGGAATTCATACTGGTCCTGTTGTAGCTGGTGTGATTGGAAAGAAAAAATTTGCGTATGATGTTTGGGGTGATGCAGTAAATACTGCCGCTCGTATGGAATCAAGTGGGGAGCCAGGAAGAATTAATATCTCTGGTAGAACATACGATCTAGTGAAAGATTTTTTTGAGTTTGATTATCGTGGAAAAATTGAAGCAAAGAACAAAGGCAAAATTGATATGTATTTTCTAAATTCAATTAAAAAAGAATTTTCTGCCGACGAAACAGGCAGAGTTCCAAATGAAAAATTTTGGGAACTTTATAATACTCGCTTCTTATAATATACCAAAATATAACAAATAATGGGGGTTTGGTCGATTAGCCCCAAGTCGCCGACAGGTAATCACTATCTACTTAGGATTTCTAATCGAGTGAAACGAGATTAGAAATCCGGGCATTAGATTTGATTTACCCATTTCATTAATTTTGATTTTAGATCGATAGGGTTTACAGGTTTACTAACGTAATCATCCATCCCAGCCTCAAGATACTTTTCCCTGTCACCAACCATAGCGTTAGCCGTAAGAGCAATTATGATTGGTTGTTTTCTTTCTTTAAATTGATTTCTGATAAGTTTTGTAGTTTCAATACCGTCTAGTTCAGGCATTTGAATATCCATTAGTATGATGTCATAATCATTTTTTTCAAAAAGACTAATTGCTTCAATGCCGTTGTTCGCAATCGCGTTTATTTCAAATCCCATTTTTTTTAAGATTTTAACCATAATTTTTTGATTCATAGTATGATCTTCTACGAGTAAAATAGAATGGTTCCCATTATTGTTGGATAGTTCTAAGGAGTTGGTTTGGTTTGGTTTAGAAATTTCAAAATTTTTATCAGGAAGAACTTTTATTCTAAGATAAAATGTACTTCCTGCGCCTAATTCTGATTTGACGCTTAGATCTCCACCTAGTAGTTTTGTAAGGTTTTTAGATATAGTTAGTCCAAGACCTGTACCACCATATTTTCGAGTGATAGAATTATCCGCTTGGATAAATGGTTCAAATATTTTAGTAAGTTTAGATTCGTCAATTCCTATACCTGTGTCTTTGATTGCGAATTCTAAATTAATATAGTTGTCTATTTTTTCGATCAACTTTACTGATATATCAATTCCTCCTGAAAAAGTAAATTTAACTGCATTATTTAAAAGGTTAATCAGTATTTGCCTGAGTCTTGCCATATCAGTGATAATATGTTTTGGAATTGAAGAATCAAAACTAAAATGGAGAGTTAATTTTTTTTCGAGTATAGTATTTTTAATTACACTAATTGCACTTTCTATTAAATTTTTCAGATCGAATGAAATATTTTCTATATCAATTGTACCTGATTCGATTTTGGAAATATCTAAAATATCATTTAAAATAACTAAAAGAGATTCGGCGCTTACTCCAATATTATGTAAATATTCTTTTTGTTCTTCATCCAGTTTTGTTCCTTCTAATAAAGATTTCATTCCCATGATACCATTCATTGGAGTTCTAATTTCATGACTGATATTTGCAATAAAATTTGATTTAATACTGTTTGCTTCTTCTGCTTTTTTTTTGGATTCATCAAGTTGTTTTATAAATTTAGAATTTTCAATAGAAATTGCAATTTGGGCTGATAGTAAATTGATTATATTAACTCGGTCTTTTCTGAATGCGCTGGTTGTTAATGTATTTTCTAGAAACACAAGTCCTTTAATTTTATTTTGATTAAAAATTGGATAACAAAGAATTGATTTGGATTGATATTTTTGAATGTATGGATCATTTAAAAAGTTTCCGTGAACAGAGGCATTATCCAGTAAAACTAATTGTTTGGTTCGATAGGCACTATTTAAAACAGAGTTTGGTAGTTCAGTGTTTTTAGATTTTTTAAAAATATATTCATTGTTTACAATTGTACATTCTAATTCTATTATGAATTTGTTATTTTGTTCATGGTCAAGAGTTATAATTATCCCCTTATTTGCACCTGAATTTTCTAGTAAAATTTTCATAACTAATTTTAGGAGATTGTCAAAATCTATCTCACTTGAGATTGTTTGTGTTGCTTTTATGATTGTTTGTAGATCTATTTTTTCAGCTATTGACGAATGAAAGTTAGGCATTAAAAATGATTCCATATTAACACCATAAGCTGAATTTGGAAAGTCATTGTCTTTTAATTTGAGCAGATATTTCTCTTTTAAGTTAGTAACTTTTTCTTTTGCACCCCATGATTCGTATAGATTAAATGTTTCCAAAAAATAAGGAAAGGCTAATTTTGAATAGCCGTTATCTAAGAGCATTATTGCTGCTAATTCATTTGCAAGTGCTGCATTCTGTATGTATCCATTTTCTTTTGCATTTTCAATGGAGAGGTCATAGAATTTTAGTGCTTGCAGAAAGTCTCCTTGAATTCTAAATTTTTCCGCTTCTATCAATTGACATTTATGTAAATAGTTTTCAGGACAAAAATTTGCCCAGTTTTGCAATTGCGCCAAATTGTTATTAATTGCATCTAGAATTGATTCTTCTTTTTCTACAAACGACGAGTTGTAACGTTTAGTAAAAATTAATGATTGAATAAACCTGTGTTCTGCTATGTAGGGTGTGCCACTGATATAAGGAAGTGATTTTTCTACCTCGTTTGTTTCCTGAAAACATAAATCGTATAAACCAAGATAAAAATTTGAACTTTGTTTTATTACTTTATAAATAGCAAAAGGATAATTGGCACTTTTTTTAGAAAACGATTTTACATATTCTTTTTCTAAACTCAATAAATTATCTCTATCATGCTCACTAGACAAAAGAATATTAACTATAAATTCTTTACCTTGCAAAATAGTAAGGGCGATCGAATGTTTAAAAGTTTTTGCTAAACCAATTCTATCAGTTAAGATTTCTTGAATTTTGAATAAAATTTCTCCGCGTAAAAATAAATTGGCTGTGTCATTTGCAAGGCTATATCCGCCATGTTCAAATTCACCTGATTCTAATGCAGCTTTGATTCCTACTTGGTTTATCTTTTCGGAAAGTTTTAATGAGTTTACGAAAGGATTTCCATAATTTGCTAGCAGATTACAAGCTTTAGCCTTTGAAGATATATTATTGTATTTTACACTAATATCATAACACAATTGCATACAATCATAACAACCTTTGTAGTCATTGAATACGGAACCGAGTATTAGACCATAAAGTGCATATCCATAAGAATCTTTCATATTACCATATTCAAGGTAGATATTTACACCTTTAGCAGCAATGAACGGGAATAGATGTGGCGCATACTGGTAAGTTGTCGCTGTTGAGTTGATTAGTGTTGTGCTTATGAGTTCTTGTGTTAGATCTACATTTAAAGGAAGATTCAGTAGATCCGAATAAGATTTGTTTTTTAATTTGTATTTAATTTTTTCTACTTCTTCTAAAAAGATTTTGTTACTATCTTCTCCTTCAATGTCAATGCCAAACATTTTTAATGATCGAATCATAATTTTGTAGGACTCTTCAAAATTTCCTTGAACAGAATAAATGATTAGTAATAGATTAAAAAATTTTCCAATATCAATATTTGTGGTACATTTTGGAATTATATCTAAAATAGTTTGAATAGATAAATCTAAATTTCCGGTAAGGTAAGTAATTTCACAGTATTCAAAATATAATGAATAAGCTAGAGAGTAATTATTTACCCAATAATTTTCAGAAAACAAAAGTAGAGCAACTTGTAAAAATTCTAGAGCGGAGTTGTATGCAGTGGAAGATTTTGCCTTACGAGATGCTTTTAGATTTAACTCAATTAAAATAGTTTTCTCTGTCTCATCTGTAATCAGAGTATACCCAGAGTTCAAAAAATCAATAATTTCAAATAATCGGTCTTCATTTTTGGAAAGTAAGTCTGAATGTAAAAGGAGGTTACCGATTGTATACCTGATCTGGTTAATTTCGTGGGCTTCTATTTTTTCAACGCAGGCTTGTTGTACTTTGTCGTGCTGAAATTGAAAACTAATTTTAAATATTTCCTGATCGTTATCCTTTGAGTTAAATAGAATTTGATTTTGATTCCCTATTATTTTAATTAACTCTTCATCTATTGCAATTTTAAGTGCGGATAATATCGTATTAGCTGTATTGGAACTTATGATTGCTAAAGTTTCTAAATCAAAGGTACTTCCTAAGCAGGATGCAAGTTTTAATAAATACTGTGTTTTTTCTGGTAAAGTTTCAATTTTTTTTATTAGCAGTTTAATTACATTATCTGAAATTTCCAGTCTGAGAATTTCATCAATTTTCCACTTCCATGTTTTTTTATTTTCATCATAGTTTATAATTTTATTTGTATAAAGTAGTTTCAAAAATTCTATCAAAAAATAAGGATTGCCATTTGTTTTTTTGAACACCACTGTTGAGAGTTCGCTCACATTTTTTAGAGGAAGATGTAGTGTATCCGCTAAGAGTGTTATAATGCTTTCGAGTGGCAATGTTTGTAAATGAATATTATGAAATTCAATTCCACTTTCTGCAATATTAAGTAACATTTGGGAAAATGGATGTGAAGGGCTAACATCATTTATCCGAAACGCAAGTATAACATACAAATTGGATGTACTTGGATCATTTAATATATTAGTTAATAGGTTCAAAGATGCAACATCTGCCCATTGCATATCATCAATGAAAATTGTGATTGGATGTTCTTTGGCTGTAAATACATTTATAAATTTTTTAAAAACAATAAAAAACCGATTTGTATTTTCTTGTCCTGTTAGTTCTTGAAAGTCTGGTTGTTTTCCAATGATGTATTCTAATTCAGGAATGATGTCAGTGATGATTTTACCATTTGTACCGAGGGCAGTGAGAATTTTATTTTTCCAATTTTCTATACTTTGATTATTTTCTCCAAGGAGACTTTGAATCATTTGTGTGAATATTTGTATGATTGCGCTAAATGGAATATTTTTATTTAATTGGTCAAATTTTCCTGTTAGAAAATATCCATGGAAAGTAGTAAACTGATTATAAACTTCTTGTATCAAAGAAGATTTGCCTACTCCTGAGTAGCCGCTAATTAAAGATATTTTTAATTTACCAGTCGACTGAGCAGATTTTAAATGTGAGAGTAATGTTGAAAATTCATTTTCCCGTCCATATAGTTTACTTGGAATTTGAAAAATAGATACCGAATCACTATTTCCAATTTTGAAAGATAGAGATCTAAGCTGATCTTCTCCTTGNNGGTATCTTTGTTCTGGATTTTTCTCTAATAATTTCATGATGATCATTGAAATTATTTTTGGAGTATTAGAAACAAACGAAGGTGGTATTGGCATTTTTGCAAGATGAGAATGGACTATTTCGATTGGACTTTCATTTAGGAAAGGTAATCTAGAAGTGAGCACTTGGTAGAGTGTGATTCCAAGGGAATAAAGATCACTACGATAATCTACAGAGCGATTCATCCTACCTGTTTTTTCTGGAGACAAATAGGGTATGTTTGTAAAATCTACATTTTTTGTAGAAACGATTTCCTGTTTTTTGATTTTACTTGAACTTCCAAAATCAATAATACGCAACTCACCAGTTTCTAGATTGCAAATGATATTACTTGGTTTTATGTCATGGTGAATTAAGTTTTGACTGTGAATTTCTGATAATCCGAAAAGAATTTTAAGAGCTATATCAAGGAAAACGGAGATACTTAAATTACCTTTTTCAGAAATTTTATCCAAAGAAATTGCATTGATATCCTCTAGAACTAGAAATACTTTATTTTTATAAGTTTCTATATTGATTGGTTTAATTATATTTGGGTGATTGAAGAATTTTAAAATTTCATATTCATAATGAAGTTGGTTACTCTCTGCAGTTGTGGTAGAAGGAAATTGAGTTGTTTTAATAATTACAGGCTTGCCATTTGCAAGATATTTGTAGATTGAATGTCTCCTACCATCATAAATTTTCTCAAGGATTTGATAGCCTGATGTTTGAAGCATTTGTTATTCCTAGCTCTATATCTTTTATTAAAATTTGTAATGTAATGTTAGCAAACTTTACAATTCTTACTAGTCTGCTAATTAAACCGTATGCCTATCAAATAAAATAAATCTAACATGTCACTGAAAAAAAAATTTAGAATCCAACTAGAAATAATAATTTATAGAGTTGTTGAAAAATAGAACAGAGATAGCTGTTTCACCCACGCCGAGTGCGGGTGAAACTCATTTATTCTCTAATTTTTCAACAACTCTAATGTTTATTTTCAAACTCTGTCATAAATTCGATTAGGGTATTTACACCTTCTTGGGGCATAGCGTTGTAAATCGAAGCTCTAAATCCACCAGCATCTCTATGACCGGGTAATCCGTGTAAACCGCGTTTTTCGCTAGAGAAGGTAAATTCTTTTTCTAGTGATTTATCTTTTAGGTGAAATACTACGTTCATTGCGGAACGGTGATCGCCTTTTACTGGAGCTGAATACAATCTAGATTTGTCGATGTAACTGTAAAGAGTCATCGCTTTGTGTTCGTTAATAGATTCTAGGTGTTCGATTCCGCCCATTTTTTTACACCAATCAAATACAAGTTTTGCTATGTAAATAGAATAAGTTGGGGGAGTGTTGTAGAGGGATTTATTTTTTGCCATCGTAGAATAGTTTAGAAGTACAGGCATAGCATCCTTAGCCCCTTCGATTAAATCATTTCTAACGATTACAATTGTTAGCCCCGATGGACCTATGTTTTTTTGTGCTCCAGCAAAAATTACTCCAAAATCACTTACATTGATTTTTCGAGAGAGTAGGTCACTTGTCATATCTGCAACTACTGGAACTTTTTTTATCTTGGGAAGAGTTTTATAACGAGTTCCATAAATTGTATTATTAGAAGTGATGTGCAGATACTTTGCATTTGCGCTGATATTTGCATCAGAAAGATTTGGGACTAACGTATAATTATTTGCCTTATCATCGTAAATGATATTTGTATTAAACCCCAACTTCTTCGCTTCCTGTTCAGCTTTATTTGCCCAAACTCCTGTGATGGAAAAATCTGCTGTTTCTCCTTTTTTTAATAAATTGAGTGGAACTGCTGAGAATTGAAGTGTTGCTCCGCCAGGGTAAAAAATTACTGAGTAGTTTTCTGGTATATTGATAAGTTCTCGGAGTGTTTTTTCTGCTGATGCTAAGATTTCGTCAAAATGATAACCTCTGTGGCTCATTTCCATGATGGACATTCCAGTTCCCATATAATCTAAAAATTCTTTTTGGGCAAGTTCCATTACGGGAGCAGGTAACATCGCAGGTCCTGCATTAAAATTATATACTTTCACTTTTGTAGGGTTCATAATTATAGAATTTTTTATCTGCCTTTGAAATCAAATAAATATTTCCTTCAAAATCAATCTTTTAGTTTCTTAATCCGACATTGTAAAGTAGGGATTTTGTAGGTTTTATTATTGCTTTAGTCCTTATTCTTTTAGGAAGTGTAATTTATGAATTCAGCTTTAAAATTATTTTTACTTTGTTTGTTGTTCCAGTTCTCGCTTTTTGCCCAAGATAAAACTAAACTGGGAGAAAGTGAAATTCGTGATTCAGAGAGAATCAAGTTTACCAATCGTTCCAATCAACGTGCCGCAGAATCAGTTAAAAAACAAAATGATTCTATCGGCAAAAAACTTTCTGAAATGATAGAAAGAGAACCAACTAAAGTTCATGACCACAAGGGAGTTTCTGCTCGTAGAGTTCTGGCTGATAAATCGGGTCTATTTGGGGGAGATATTATTTCTCTAGATGAAGATTCTAATTTTGGTCATATCAATTCTGTTTATCGAATTCTTGCTTCTTACATTCAAAATTCATTCGGTTATTCAGAAGAGAAAGCAGATATCATTGCACTTTATGTTTTATATTACAATGCAATGCACCGTAGTGAAAAAAGTTATTTTAAAACTAAGTATGCTCCCAATCTAATTGATCTTTTAAAAGTAAATAGCACTGGAATTGCGAAAGTTTATCGTGACTGGCCTGGAAGAACACAAATCGTGATTCCTCTCGAGACAAATATTTTAAAAGAGAATGAAATCGATGTTACCCTCGATGAACTAGGAGAGGAAGTAAACAAAATCATCGAAGAAAAGAAAAATGGACCTGAGGATAAGAAGAAGTTTGCTGAGGTCGTAAAAGAAAAAATTGTCGAAGAAAAAAAACTAATTGAGGCAAAAAAAGAAGAACTCAAAGTCAAAGAAGAAAAAATCGCACTCAAAGAAAAAGAAATCGAAGCTAAGACTCCGCCTGAATTAAAAAAAGAAATTCCTACTGAGCCAAAAAAAATTGAACCAAAACCAGAAGCACCACGAGAAGTAGTAAAAGAAAAACCGACCGAACCAGTTAAGACAACTGAACAACCAAAGGAAACGGTTGTCACTAAAAATGAACCTAAGCCAGTTGAGAAAGCACCTGAAATCAAACGAGAACCAAACGCTGAGGTAAAAAAGTTAGAAAAAGAAATCACAGCAGTCAAACAAGAGTTAGCCAAAAAAGTCGAAGTGGAAAATAAGAAGAAAGAATTTTCCGAAAACGTAATCGATGGCAAAATTGTATTTTTAAAAGTAGTGAAATACGATACAGCAGAAGGTCATTTTAATAGTGAACTACATCTAATTGATCCTGAAAAAGACGATGCTGTTTTAAAAAGTGATTTTAATAAAATCTGTAGTAGACAGTTCAAAGAATTTGGTGGAAACATTGCCGTTGTTGGTTTTAAAGACGGGCATAAAGACGAACACCAACTCTATTTAATCAGCAAAAAAGATCTCAAAGAAGTTGGAAAATCTACCTCCAATGTTTTTTCTCGAACTGTAATCGAGATCATTGGAGATGAACTTTATGCATTTGAATTTGAAAAGGGAGCTTACTTTATTTCTAAGTTTGATAAATCTCTTCGTCGAATTTTAAAATCGGACAAAGAAATCAACCCAGACTCCAATCTTACTTTTTATGGAAAAAAGATTTATGTAACCGGAAAAGCTGAATCGGGAAATGCTGTAGATATTCGCATCTTTAATAAAGAGGATTTAAAATTTATCACAAAGATCCAACCTTAAAATAACGTGAACTCGAAGTACATTTTTTTACCACCGATGAACACCGATAAAAGAGCGATGAAAAATGAAATGGACTCAACACAAATTACGAATATTCAATAATTATCGTATATTTTATCGGTGCTCTCGGTGTTCATCGGTGGTAATCTTTAAATGTTTTTCTTAAAGACAATATATACCGAAAGTAAAAATGCGATTGTATGTAGTGTTGCGAAGATATAAAAATTAGAATTGAAGTAATAGTCAGAAGGATTAACAAAATCTACATGTAGAGAAGTTGGGCTTTGGTATCCAAATAAAAATAAAATTCCCATGATAGTTTGTAGTGTCAAAATCATTCCCTTGGAAAAATAAAATTCAGTTAGCAGCAAAATGAAATTAACCAATGACAGGAAAATAAAAATTAAATTTACCTTAGAAGAGACAGCCAAAATTTCATCGACCTCGTTAAATTGAATTTTGTATTCAAACCATGGTCTTGTAGAAAAAACAAGTTGGAAAAAAAATACAACGAGAGAAGTTTTTAGTAAAATTGGTAATTTTGACCAATGAACATAGAGGTAGGTTAAGAAACGAAATAATACTTTGCCCCAGCCTAAAATGGTCACTGGGATAAAAAAGAAAAAATCTCTGATAAAGTAAACTAAGGTCATTTTACTTCTACAGTAAGTTCAAGCTCCACGCAGGCATTTAAAGGAAGTGCATTTACCCCGATTGCAAACCGAGCGTGTCGTCCCAAATCTTCAAAAAGTTCCATTAGCAAATCACTGGCTGCATTTGCAACTAGGTGTTGTTCGTAAAATGAATTGTCGGAAGAAACGAACGCTCCTACTTTGACCACCTTTGTTATTTTATCTAAATCACCAATGACTCCTTTGATGGCAGCTAGTGCGTTTAAACAGGATTGTTTCATTGCTTCTTTCGCTTCGTCCAAGCTAACCTCTCCACCAGTTCTGCCTGTGAAGAGTAGTTTTCCTTCTTTTGTAGGGAGTTGACCAGAGGTAAATACTAGGTTTCCTGAACGATTTGCAGGAATATAGGAAGCGATTGCCTTTGGAATCGGTGGGAGTTCTAAACCGAGGGATTTTAGTTTTTCTTCGATAGACATTCTGTCAGAATTTGAAAAAATACTCTCTTTACAATAAAAAATTGTTTCATCTATATTGGGATTCTGAGTTCGTTTGTATTTAGGACGGCAAAGTTTGGTAGATTGACCTTACTTAATCTCAAATCTATAGAAAGGTTATCTTTATTGATTCTCAATCTATAAAAAAAAGAATGGATACATTAGCACAAAATGAGTTTATTTAAAATAACAGACCACCCTGAATTCCCAACTTACTATAGATATTGTGAAAATACAGGGACTTGTTTCTACATTCCTGCCAAAGAAAGAGTTTATTCTAAATCCTATTTTATGGAAGAATACAAAGCTCAATACAAAAAAACTTACTACGAAGATGAATTAGCTCTCAGAGCTCTTGCGAAAAAACGTTTGCAAGTATTAGAAAGATTCAATCAGCCCAGAAAAACTGACCTACTTGAAATTGGCTCTGCTGCTGGTTTCTTTTTAGACGAGGCAAAAAAACTAGGATATAAAACAAAAGGAATCGAAATCTCTGAATCGGAAGTAAAGTATTCGAGAGAACAACTCGGATTAGACGCTCTGAGTATTTCTTTTCTCGATTATCAGACCGAGTCCAAGTTTGATTGTATTGCAGCATTTTTTGTGCTCGAACATTTTCCCGACCAAGAAAAAGTTTTATCTAAAATTTTTTCTCTCTTAAAAGAGGGTGGATTTGTTTTTTTAGCGTTACCATCTATCTATGGACCTACATTCTTGACTAGTCCAGATGAATGGTTCAAAACTCATCCCGATGACCATTTTGCCGACTACTCACCATTATCCCTAAAGAAAGTGTTTCAATATTTTGAAGCTGAAGTTTTATATTGTGAACCTATGTCCTTCCATGTCGCACGTGACAAAGGAATTAGAGGCAAGTTTCCATTTAAACTTTTTTACAATTCACTGGCTAAACTCACTTCTTATGGGGATACAATACAAATTTTAGCAAAAAGAAGATAATTGACTATGAAATTTACTGATTTAAACATTCACGAAAATATGCTACGAGTCTTTGATGAAATAGGCTACGTAGAATTAACCCCTATTCAAGAAAAATCAATTCCATTCGGATTAGAAGGAAGAGATATTACTGGACTCGCTCAAACAGGAACTGGAAAAACATTGGCATTTCTAATTCCTATTGTAAATAAAATTCTAAACGAAAATCCAGAAGGTCCTGTTGCCCTAATACTCGCTCCTACAAGAGAGCTTGTGATGCAGATTTGTGAGGAAGCAAGAAGACTTTTAAAGTATTCGGATAAAAAAGTTTCTACAATCATTGGTGGAACTGATTACAAAGAACAACTACAAGACATTGAAGATAAAACGGAAATCATTGTAGCAACTCCCGGACGCCTTATTGACCATATTAAATCAGGAAAACTTTCTCTTGCGAATATTAGTTTTTTTGTATTGGATGAAGCGGATCGTATGTTTGACATGGGGTTTATCAAGGATATCCGCTATGTGATGAAAAAATGTCCAGATACCAAACAGGTTATGTTGTATTCTGCTACACTTTCTTATTATGTAATTCGCCTTGCCTCTGAATATTTAAAAGATCCAGTTGAGGTTTCTATTGAATCTGACAAAGTAGTTACAGATAATATTGATCAAAAATTAATTCATTTGGGAAGAGACGAAAAACTTCCTTACTTAGTGAATTTAATTTTGAATGACCAAGAGGAGGGACTTGGAATTATATTTACAAATCTCAAGATGATGGTGCCTGAGATAGTTAGTCGCCTTTCTAGGTTTGGAATTCCGGCTACTGGAATTTCTTCTCTCTTAGATCAAAAGAAACGGGTTCGACTTCTAAAAGATTTTAAGTTTGGAAAATATAAATACATGGTAGCGACTGACGTTGCTTCTCGTGGAATTGATGTTGATAATATCAAGGTAGTATACAACTATGATTTACCAATGGATACTGAAAACTATGTTCATCGAATTGGTAGAACAGCGAGAGCAGGAAAGAAGGGACGTTCGGTAAGTTTTTGTTCGGAAAGAGATTATGCAGAATTAGAAAAAATAGAAAAATTTTTAGGAAATAAGCTAGATACAATTCAAGTAGAGGAGGTTTATTTGAAATTTCCGGAAGGTGAATTTACTCCATTTGTAGGAGAAAAATTAAAAGAACAAAATCCAAATCAGAATAAACAAAATCGTAACGGCAATTTTAAGGGAAAGAATTCTTTTTTACCCAAACGTAGAGACGATAAGTTTAAGAGTGAAAAACCCAAAGAGGGTAATGTTAAGAGTGAAAATCCAAGAGATGAAAAATTTAGTAAAGGTAAGTTTCATAAAAAGGGAAAACCAACTTATGCGAAGAAAGAAGTTATCAATCCATTGGACGAAGCAAAACTCTATTTACAAAAAGCAGATTCTGTTTTAGGTTCTGAAAAACCCAAAGTAACAACACATCCATCTAAAAAAGAAACTCATGTGCATAAAGAAAAAACGTCTAAGGTTAAGCAAAATAAACCCTACGAACCTAAAAATCAAAACTATGACAAATCAAAAAGAAATCTATTTGATATCAATGAAGCAAATCACAACGACGTGAAGAAGCCGGTATCAATTTGGAAAAGAATAAAATCACTCTTTGGACGTTAGTATTTGGTCTATTTTTATTTTGTATTGTATCGGTTAGTTCAGATACAATACAATTAGAAAAGGGATATCTACGATTTGAAGATCTAAAAAAAAGATTCCCGGGTCTACAATACAAACTCGATCCCGTGATTTTAGTGGGGGAGATTCATTTCAAAAATAGTAGTGAATTCAAATTTAGAGTTGATTCTACTTATTATATTCATCGAAACAATATTGAGAGTTTACCTAAACCTATTTTGTATATTAGTAGGGATTTGTATTTACCAAAGGAGTTGGTTGAGGCAATCTTCATTTACCTCATCGATACAGAAGTTTCTTATAAGTTTACTGAGGATGCACTCGTCTTGAACCTGTATCAAAAAGTAATCATCCAACCTGAGGAAATTAGTCTTCGTCACCTTATCATTGATGCAGGTCATGGCGGAAAAGATCCAGGTGCCACTGCGGTTAATGGTGAATACGAAAAAAATTACACTTTAAAAATTGCTAAGATGATTAAAAAATATATCAAGAAAAAATTTCCGAACTTAAAAATTAAATTCACTCGAAAAAAAGATGTTTATGTTCCTCTAGAAGATAGAGCAAAAATTGCTAATAAAAAATTGGCATCTAGTCGGGATACAATTTTCATTAGCCTACATTGTAACTCTACACCAACACCTGAAAAAAGTCCTCACGGATACGAAGTTTATTATTTAGCTCAAACCTCCTCGATTGAGACTACCCGCGAAACTTCCATTGTTTCCAGTCATTTAATTGATATTAGGCGTGATCCCAAAGTGCGTCAAATCCAAAGTGGGATGTTATCCTCTGTAGTTCAGAGGAGAAGTATATTACTTGCAAAGGCAATAGATTCAAAACTAAAAGAATCTCTCGAATCAAAAATCGCAAGCAGAGGTGTGAAAAAAAATAATTACCAAGTTTTAAGAGGCAGTCTCATGCCGGCTGTTTTAATTGAGCTTGGTTTTATTAGTCATCCACAAGATGTAAAAATGCTCGAAGAAAAATCTGTACAAATAAAATTGGCTGAGGGAATTGCGGAAGGAATTAAAAATTATGTTATGGCAAAAAATTAAATTAACTTTTAAAAATAGCATCGAGTTTGTAAAAGGATTATTCTCTAATATCTTTTCCGAAGCAACTGGAGAAACAACAAACAATCAGTTTCGTTTCTTTTTTCTTTCTGCATCCATCGCTATCCTATTTTTTATTGTATTTATTCTGATTGGAAAAAATCCAATTACTCTTCTCATCCCGTTTAGTTTTTATGATTTACCAAGTTTAGATAAGCGAACAAATGTTATCCTCTATGTTTCAGATGGGAAAAGTAATTTACTGAAGTCCAAAAGAAAAGTTTTGTTAACGGAAAATGATCTCAAAAAAAATCTAAACATAATCATAGGTGAACTAAGCCAGCCACCTTACGAAGATGTAATTGAAAGTGTAGAGGAAAATGTTTTTCCTAAAAAACTTCCTGATTTGAGAAGTCCTATTATCGCGGCATGGCTTCTAGATTCTAATAAAAAATTAATTTTAGATTTAGATGAAAATAGCATTTATAAAGAACTTTCTTCGATTAAGGTAAAGTTAGAAGTAAACGAAGATAGTATTTTTGATAAACAAAATCGGGAAGAGGAAGCACTCGAAAAAAAAAGAGAAGAAGAAGTTAGACTTGCTCGCGTAAAAGTTTTAAACACTGCTCTTCTTGCTCTTGAAAAAACTATTTTTGAAAACTTTCCAAGTATTGAAACGTTAGAGTTCAAATTAAATGGACACTCAAAAGAATTGTCTGGATTAGAGTATAAACTAAACGAAATTAGAAAGCGCAACTAATCTTGAGTAACCGCAAAGAATTTTATATAAACATTGTACTTTTTAGAAAGAGACTTATACTTCGAACAATTTCTATTTTTCTCATTAACCTTTTACTTCTTGGGTGGACAGTCATTACAGCACCCAAGGAAAATACTTTAAATTATCTAGCTATTTGCACTATCGTTTTAGTTGCGATAGGATTATTTTTGAATCAAAATTTTAAACGCCAAATTTCTATTTTAAAAAATAATTATTTAGAGTTTAACAATCATATTCTGCAATGGTATACAGGAAGCGGGGAGTGTACAACAATTAACCTCAAGAGAGTTCAAAAGATAGAAAGAGATAAGTATCGCGGGTTTGATCGTTTTTTACTAATGGAAGGGAATACACCACATATAATTCTAAATCTAATAGACTCGGAAGGTTTTCAGTCAGAGATAGAAAATATTACACAATTAAAAATTGAGATATTTGAAGTAGATAGGAAAAAGTTAATTCTAAAAGCATTTAGTTTTTTTCTTCCTGCGGTTTTAGGTTTGGGTTTTGTTTATTTTAGATACATAGATATTCGTTTTTTCTTTTTGATTCTTACAGTGAATTCAATTTTTTTCTTAATTCAGTTTTCGGAAAAAAGAACAAGGGGAGGATTTAGTGAATCTACTGTGAGGAGAAGCACGATTATCCTCTTTATGCTACTAGCTTACCAACTTTTGATGTTGGTATAAAGTAAATTACTCATTCTAATTTTTAAACACTTTATAATTATGATCTTTTTCTCTCACTTTTCAGCCGCGTATGTTCCAGCCAGTGAATGCAATCATTTCGTCAATTCCAGTTTCATTTTCTAGAATGATATATTTGACTTGGTCATTTTTATATTTTTTATTTTCAATGATGATGCTTAACGTTTGTTCATCAAAGGGAAATCTACGCAGATCAACAGGACTTGCAAGGTTTGCCAAAATTCTGTATTGAATTAAACTATCTCCTTTCGTGTAAATTTCGCTCCTACTTTATTTCTAGTATTGCAATGATTAACTATTTGCATCTCTATTTCCCTCTTCAAACTTCAAATTAATAATAGCATCCAACCTATTGAAACAAAAACTATGAATGGTATGCTAATAGAAAAAGGGCTTAGTTCAAGAAGATATTCTTTTTGCTACTTTTACTTGACTTGCTGAACTTATGTTCAGATTGTCGATATTATGATACATTTTATAGGCGGAGAAAAAGGTGGAGTCGGGAAATCTGTGATTTCTAGGCTACTTGCACAATATTTCATCGATAAGCAAATCCAATTTACTTGATATGATACGGATAGATCGCATCAAACGTTCTTGCGTTTTTATGGAGAATATGCATCCCCAACGGTGATTGATAGTTATGAACATTTAGATGGTCTTATAGAAAAATTTGATCTGGAGAATCCAAGCAGAATTATAGTGGATTTGGCAGCTCAGACTAATCTTCCGTTGTTAAACTGGGTTGAAGAAAGCAATGTAATTGAACTTTCTAAAGAACTAGGTTTGAAATTGCGATTTTGGCATGTAATGGATGATAGCAAAGATTCTGTCCTTCTATTGGATAATCTTTTGCATAAATTTGAAGACAAAGTCCAATATATCATCGTTTTCAATTATGGAAGAGGAAATGGATTTAAAATTTTCGAATCTTCTACGACTAAGGATTTAGCGCTTCAATACCAAGCATCTTTCTTGAATTTGAAAAAATTACATGAAAAGTCCATGCAAAAAATTGATGAAATGAATACTAGTTTTTGGGGAGCAACTAATGGGAGTAATCCTCAAATAGGAATGTTAGAGAAGCAAAGAGTTAAATCTTGGTTGAACTCTGTCTACACCGAATTTGACAGATTAAGTGTTTGAATTTTTAATACACTAGGAAGATTTACCTCCTAGTGTATTATTTCAATTTTGCTCATTAATTGATTACTAATTGTATTTCACAAAATAATTCTACAAATCTTTTTTGGTTGTAGTCCATATTAGTCCTTCTTTTTAAAAAAATCAGAAATCAATTCATAGGAATGAATTCTTGCGTCGTTGTCATAAATATAGGAAGCAATCATGATCTCATCTACTTGAGTTTCATCCAAAAAAGATTGTAGAGTTTTCCGAACTGTTTCGGGACTTCCAATAAAAGTATATTTCATCATTTGAAGCACTGTGAGTTTTTCATATTCTTTCCAAACAACATCCATATTGGAAGTGGGAGGTTGTAGCGGTTTACGCTCATTAGTCACAATACCTAAAGCCAGCCGATAAAACGAACTAGCTATAAAATTTGCTTCTTCGTCTGTGTCTGCGGCGATTACATTGATACAAGCAAGGCAGTAGGGTTTTTCCAATTGGTCGGACTTTGTAAACCGTTGACGATAGAGTTTTAATGCCTCAAACAAATGAGTGGGAGCAAAATGACTAGCAAAGGCAAATGGCAAACCAAGCATTCCAGCTAACTGGGCACTATAAGTGCTAGAACCCAAAAGCCAAATGGGAACTAACGTTCCTTCTCCAGGAATCGCACGAACTTTGTTGTGATCNNGCAAAAGAAGTTTTTTGATCTGTTCCCGGCGCTCTTCCTAAACCAAGATCAATTCTTCCTGGATACAATGATTCCAATGTACCAAATTGTTCTGCAATCACTAGAGGTGCGTGGTTAGGAAGCATTACCCCACCAGATCCAACTCGAATTCGAGAAGTATTTCCGGCAATGTATCCAATTAAAACAGAGGTTGCAGAGCTTGCAATATTTTCCATATTGTGATGTTCTGCAAACCAATAGCGGCTAAACCCGAGTTGCTCCACACGCTTTGCAACTGCTAGGCTTTTTCTAAATGAGTCAGCAGGTCTATCGCCTTCTACAATCGTTGCAAGGTCAAGCACACCAACTAGAATTTCTGATAATTGTTTTTTCATTTTTTTGCCTATCAATGAAAGGATTTGTTATACGCCTAATTAGTCAATTCAAGATCGAATAAATATTTTGATCCTACGAAATAGAAAAACATTAAGCAGTTTTCCGTAAAGTTTGAATGCTTTCCAGTTTATCTCTAAGCTTTTCTTTTTGTTTTCTAATTTCTAAATCGTTTTGTAAATTTATCCAGAATTTATCAGACATACCAAATGCACAACAATAGACCTGCGGCAAATGAGCATAAACCTAACTCTTTTGTAGTAATGCTTAATTCTTTTAAGACTAATACGCCTAATGGAGACAGGATCATTAAGTCTGGAACGATGGTGAATTGGAGAAATGCGAGTAACGCGATAACGAAAATTTGATAGCTGGCTCTGTCCAGTTTTTTAAAATTGAATTGTCGTAGTATTAGATTTAAAAACTAGTAAAAATAAAAGGAGCGCAGTATGAAAGAATTTCTGCTGTTATTTAGAAACAAAAGCGGGGAAGGAAGTTATTCCGTTTCCCCAGAACAAATGCAGGCGGCAATGCCTAAATGGCAAAAGTGGATTGGAGATATAGCGGCAAATGGTCAGTTTGTGTCAACGCAACCACTGGACTATGAAGGAAAAATCATTCGCCCAGGTGGGATCACAGACGGACCTTACGTAGAGGTAAAAGAAATCGTCGTAGGCTATTTAATCTGTAAAGCAGAAACACTTGAGGAAGCGGTGAAAATAGGAAAAGGTTGTCCTATTTTAGATTACCCGGGTGGGAGTTTGGAGGTAAGAACGATTACCCCCTTTGTTGTTTAAATTGGAAAACGAAACAAAACTAGTCGAGCATCTTTTCCGTCACGAGGCGGGAAAGATCACCTCTGTGATGGTCAAGATCTTCGGGTTTAGTAGACTCGAAGAAGCAGAGGATATTGTGCAAGATACATTTATTGCCGCTTATGAAACATGGAAGCTAAAAGGAATTCCAGAAAATCCGACCGCATGGCTTTATAAAGTAGCTCGAAATAAATTCTTAAACCATGTTCAAAGACAAAATAATTACCAGAGAATTATTTCAGAGAATAAGTCTGTTTTTCCGCTCGAGTATACAATCACTGCAAAATTAGAAGAAGAATTACAACATATAGATGATAACCAAATTCAAATGCTGTTTGCTCTTTGCCACCCTTCTATTCCAGAAGATTCGCAAGTAGCACTCGCATTAAAAACACTCTCTGGTTTTAGCATTGAAGAAATTGCAAAGTCATTTTTAACCAATAAAGAGAACATCCAAAAACGTCTCTACCGAGCAAGGGAAAAAATCAAAGAAGAAAAAATAGAATTAGAAATTCCAAATCCAGATCAAATGGTTTCTAGACTTAACCGTGTGCTAAAATGTATTTATCTTTTATTTAGTGAAGGGTATTATTCTAACTCAGAAGAAATTATTATTCGAAAAGATCTTTGTCTAGAAGCAATGCGGCTTTGTCTATTATTAATTGAATACAAGGTTACTAACCGACCAGAGGTTAATGCCCTGATGGCGCTCATGTGTTTTCATGTATCAAGATTTGAAAGTCGCGCGAATGAATCGGGAGAATTACTCACCTTAGAAGAACAAGACAGAACACTCTGGAATGAAGAATTAATCGAAAGAGGCAACTACTTCTTAACCGCTTCTGCAAGTGAAGAAATTTTTACGGACTACCACATAGAAGCGATGATTGCACTTCATCACACAAAAGAAGATTCGGATGAAAAATGGAAAATGCTTTTGAATCTATACAATCATCTACTAAAATTAAAAGACAATCCGATTGTTGCGATGAACCGTGCTTATATCATGAGTAAAGCTGTCTCTACCCATGAAGCAATTCTAGAATTACATAGCCTAAAAGGGCTTGAAAAAAACCACTTCTACTTTGCACTTCTTGGCAAATTGTATTCTGGCATTGACAAAACAAAGTCCCGTTCTTATTTCGAGAAGGCATATAAGTTCGCAAATTCAGAATCAGAAAAAAAACTCATCCAAAAAAAATACCTGACTTGATTTTTTTAAAACCCTGTGTCCAGTTTTTAAAAATCCATTTGTATTAGAGTAAATTACTTAAAAGGAAGAATTCTATGAAAAAGAATCTATATATTACAATTGGGACATTTTTACTCGTGAGCATTTTGGAAACTATCATAAACCAGCTCTTTTTAAAAAGCTCGTACAACGCGCTACAAACCGTTTGGCGTCCGAGCGAAGAGCTAATAGCAAACGCACCTATTTTCTTTTTGATTTACGGGGTATTCTCTGTTAGTTTCAGTTATCTTTTTAATAAGACTTACAACAAAACTGGAATAATAGAGGGAATTAAGATCGGTCTTGCAATTGGACTTATGGCAAAATTTTGGTATGGGTATACAAACTATATCGTATTACCAATTCCTAATGCACTTGCATTCCAATGGTTTTTTTATGGAACGATTGAATGTATGATGATTGGTGCTATTACAGCTTTCATAGCAGATAAGATGGAATAGTCAGTAAATTATCACTAAAAAAACCGGCAAACAACTTTTTTGTTTCGTTATTGCCGGTTATGATTAATCTTTTTTGTTCAAAGTTTTTTCAGCCAAATCCTAAGAAAAAGGAATATCTTTATGCTTAACTTCAATACCCTTTTGTTTCGTTTGAAGTTAAACCTTGGCTAATACATCTAAGCCGCCATTACCTTTTCTGCATAAGGATCAGGTAAAGAGAAAGCAAAGATTCTTTTCCAGACAGATGCAAACTGTTTCACAAAACTTCCAGTGTTATAGTGTTGCCCATACTGTTCACAAAGTGCTTTAAGTCTTGGGGCAATTTCTTCGTAACGATTCGCAGGAATATCAGGAAACATGTGGTGTTCAATTTGGTGACTTAAATGTCCACTTAACATGTAGAATAGTTTACTTCCTTCCAAGTTAGAAGAGCCTTTCAACTGACGCAAATACCATTCTGCTCTGGTTTCGTTTTCAATGTCTTTTGGAGTAAATGTTTCCGCATTTTCCGTGAAGTGACCACAGAAGATAATGGAATAAGTCCAAAGATTACGCATGGTATTCGCAAGTAAATTTCCTAGAAAAATCTTAGGAGCCATAAAACCACCAAGGAGCGGAAAAACGATGTAATCCTTAAAGAGTTGGAGTTCTACTTTTTTTCCAAATACATCTTTGTATTCACTCAGAGTTTTTTTAGTTCTTTGGTTTTTGGGTTTCTCTAAGAATTCCACTTTGTAGCCATGTTTACCAACTCCCCATTCAAAATTGAAAGCGAGAAAGAAATTGGCAATAGATTGAAATAAGTGAACTGGTTTCCAAGGTTGCTCTTCGGAAAGTCTAGTGAAGTGATAACCGAAATCGTGATCCTTTCCGATGACGTTAGTGTACGTATGGTGCATGTAATTGTGGTAGAATTTCCACTGGGCAGAATCAGACACAATATCCCATTCAAATGTATTCGAATTAAACTCTGGATCATTCATCCAATCGTATTGACCATGCATAACGTTATGCCCAATTTCCATATTGTTGATAATTTTAGAAATTCCAAGCATACTAGTTCCAAGGGCAAATGTAATCGGGTCAAGGCTAAAGTGAATCAGGAGCCGCCCAACGATTTCATTGTAACGATAAGTCGCTTGGACTTTTCGGATATGGTCTGCATCTTCCTGTCCGACTTTAGATAAAACTTCAGTGCGGATCATCTCTAATTCCTTTCCAAAGGTTTCGATTTCTTCTTTTGTTAATGGTTTACTTTTCGTATTCATAAATAACTCCTTGTTATTTTTTTAAAATTTTTCTAATGATTTAATTTGTTTTCACTATTTTCTGACTAGAGTGAATTTCTAGTATTGTCATCCTGAGCTTGTCGAAGGATACTTTTTCCTTTGAGCATGGATTCGACAGGCTCACCATGACACATTTTTTAAATATCCAATTCCAAATTTTCCTCAGCACGAGATAAACAAAGTTGTATAGTTTCTTCGCCGGATTCTGACTCGGAACCTTCCTGTAAGTTTGTGACAACGCCGGATTTTTTAGTGCAAGCACAGGTGTGGCAAATTCCCATACGACAGCCGCTTTGCGGATATACGCCGTTATCTTCTAATTCTTCGAGTAAAGTTTTTTCGCCATTTAAAAGTAAAGTCTTGTGAGACTTAGTGAGAGTAACCTCTACTTGTTTGGAATCTTTCTTCGAGCTAGACTTTAGAAAAGGCTGGAAGTTTTCGGAGATAAGTTTTTCACTTGGGATAATCGCTTTTACACTCTCCTGCAAAGTTCCAGGACCACATAAGTAAGTCAGTCTTTCTAAAAAATCCGGGGCAAGTTCTAAAAGCATTTCTCTGGTGAAAAATCCTGTTCTAAATCCAGGGGAGTCTTCATCAGTCAAAAGGAATTCAACATCTAACGAAGGAAATTTTGTCCTGAGAGAGTTTAACTCGGAAAAAAAGATAATCTCTTCTTTGATGCGAGAGAAATACAAGAGTTTGACGCTACCGGCAAAATTTTGATTCTGCAAAGTTTTTAGGATGGAGTAAACAGGAGTTATCCCACTGCCACCAACTACGAATAGAAATTTAGAAGGTAAAACTTCTGGAAGAACAAAACTTCCTTGCGGAGCACCAAGTTCCACAAAATCGCCCAGTTGCAGATTTTCGTGAACGAAATTGGAGACAAGCCCCGCTTTTTGGCGTTTGACTGTAATACGGATGTCCGTTTCAAACGGAGCAGAGGAAATCGAATAGTAACGAGTAATTCGCTTTCCGTTAATTTCAACGGTTACAGGTAGGTATTGCCCCGCCTGAAATTTAAGTTTATTCTTGTTCACTCGGAGAACAAGTGTTTTCGTATCTTTGGTTTCTAGATGAATGCTTGCGATTCTTGCGATTGTTCTAGAAATGGAATAAGTTGGGTTTAATTCCTCTAAAAGGAAGTTAAACCAGTCTTTCGGATTGAAATAATCCAAGTATTCTGATGTTTTATGGTATTTTAATGGAAAAGTTTTCATTTCGCCTCTCTTAAGTGAGTAAACACTTGTTCACAGATTTAAACCTAATATTTTTTCTGTCAACCTAAAAAAGACTTTTTTTCCTAAACTGATAAAAAAAAGTGAACACTTGTTCACAAAGGATTTTCGATGAAATTAAACCAAAGATACCAACAAAAACTCAGGACCCGCACAACCCTCATCCAATCGGCACTAAAACTCATGGGAGAAGACAAAAGCCTAGGCTCGCTCAGTCTCAGGGAAGTAGCCGGTGAAGCGGGAATTGTACCGGCGGCGTTCTATCGGCATTTCAAAGACATCGAAGAACTCGGACTCGCTCTCGTGGACGATATGAGCGTCAAACTCCGTGTTATCCTCCGAGATGCAAGAAAGAAAGGAGCTTACAAAACTGCACTCCAAGTTTCGATCACTCTCTTTTTCAATTATGTAAAAAACAATCGTCTTCTATTTCGATTCATCACCCGCGAACAAGTTGGAGGAAGCAAGCGGATAAGACAAGCTATCCGAAACGAGATGTCGTTTATCGCATCCGAACTTGCTTCCGACATGAAACGACCAGGGATGCTTTTTTCTAAATTAGAATTTATCTCTGAGTTTATTGTTTCAACTGCTTTCACATTAGCCGGAACTTATTTAGACTGTGACCCGAAAGACTTGGAAGCAGAACGCAAATTGAAAACTAAAAGTATTAATCAACTTCGATTGATATTTAAAGGTGCGCTTGGTGCTAGAGGTATTCGAAAAAAGAAGCAGACTGATATTCAGAATTAGATTTACTTTCCTTTTACTCTAACACGTAATTTTCCTTAAAAAAATTCTAATTCTAAATAAATTTCTTTTTGTGATTTTAGAGAATGCAAAATCGGCTTATGATGAGAACTTTTTATACACCAAAATTTCATAATAAGTGCAGTAATCTAAACGAAGAACAGAATAGCTCAAGCTTACTCATTCCCAAAGACTTAATCAATTTTTGGAATTCAAAAACTGGTAATGAAGATAGTCGCAGGGATTATCTTCATTTGCTGCTCAAGAAATATCGGTTTTTAGTTTACAATGGTATTTTACAAAAGAATTCAAATCTAATGACTGAAATCCAAGAAAAAGATTTGAATCTCCAAAAAGTGGCAATTCGTCCTTTTCCTGAAGATTGGGCTGAACTAAAACAATTAAAAGCGTTCTTCAACAAAAGCATCTGCCTTATTGTTGTCTTCTTGATCATGCTTGACTCTCTTGGTATAGCTGAAGTCCTTCCCGAAAACCTAGCCAACTTTGGAATTCCGACGCTATCCATTTTTCGGTTATACACAAGAACCTTCCTCTCTAGGAAAAATCTCTCCTACGACAGAGAAATGCAATATCGAAGAGATAGGTTTCATAAAAAAGTATAGTTTAGCCTAAAATCCCTAATTACTCCAATCGAATTTATTCAATAACAGGGCAGAGCCATACGTTTACCTAAAAGTATCCACAACTCCGAGTCTTCCGGATGGGAGATACTTTCATAATTATTAAATTTCCGAAAATCGAACATACCTATTTTTACTTTCATCCCAGAGGTTGCATTCTTTGATTGTTTTAAAATAATGTTTCCATGTGAATTTTTCTTCTTGAATATCCTCAGAATACTTCGACATGTTCAAATCAGATTGGGCGGCTAATAGCATATAGCTTGGAATTTTAATATTGAGGTGGTGAGGAATATGAATGTCTATATGAAAATGAAGAGTCGAAAGGATACGAGGCATTTTATAATTTGTCGTAGATTTAATTTGACCGCGGTATTGATTCCATTCTTCTTTTGGGTAAAATGACATATCCTCTGAAGTATGATGTAAAAAAGTATAGAGTGACATCCAGAATTGAAAGAACAAACTAGGGATGAACCAGAAATGACATATTGCGAATATACTATTTGTCGCATAATAGATAATTGCCGCTATGATACTTCCTAGAACTGAAAGAATTATATAAGAAAATAATACATTGGACTTGTGGTCTGTTTTGAATTTGGAAGGATAATAATGGTAAACCACGTTATGAATCAAAGAGCCTAGAGGAATGAAAATTCTAGTTATCTTGTATGCAAATGCGCGGGTAGGGGATTTCTTTTTTAGTGATCTGTATTGGTTTACTGTCATCGGAACCCAGGCGTTATCGAAGTAAACTGTATTTGCCAGCGTATAAAGTTCGTTTGTATGTTGGTGGTGTGCCGCATGAGAATATTTCCACGCATAATAAGGATAAAACGTTGGTATGAATAAAATATGTCCCAGTAAAGAATTAAGTTTCTTATTTCCCGTGAATGACTCATGTGCACAATCATGACCTAACACAAACAGAGATGTAAATACAAACCCCATCACGAACCACGCAATTGGGAATAACATCCAGTAGCCTAAACTCCACACGGTATAAGAAAATATACTCGCAACTAAAAATTGAAAAATTCCTGAGAGCAAAAATAGGGAAGCTTTCTTATTGTTTGGTTGAAAGCATTTTTCCCGGACTGTTTTTTTAACTTCGCTTAGAGTCGGTTCCCTATCATGAATTAATTCTAGGGGTGAAGTGGCTCGGATCATCTAAATCTCCCGATTGTGTTTTTGTATTTTACATATCTAACGACGTTAGAAAATGTCAATCACTATTTATCATTGTTAGATATGAGATTCATTGCCCATTCTTTTAAGATTTTACTTGCTCAATCTTGCACTGATTTTAAGCTTTGAATCGATTAACCATGAAAAAATCTAAAATAGCCCCAACTTCCAAAAAAAAACCTCGTCGTATTCGAAATAGCTTAAATCGAACCGAAATACTTTCCACTGCGCTAAATATCATTCATACTAGCGGAGTCGAAAGTCTCAGCATGAGGATGATCGCCAAACACTTAAATTGCAGTGTCGCAAGTCCGTACGCACATTTCAAAAACCAAGAAGAAATCATCCAAGCACTTCTATACCAAGGAGAGCAAAAGTTAACGACTGACTTGAATCTAGCAAAGGATTCTTCTGAAGATCCATTTGAGCAAATCACCGCAATTGCTCACACATATTGGCAGTTTTCTGTCGAGAATAAAGGTCTTCATAAATTAATGTTCAGCTCGGGTGGTGGTCTTCATAAAAAGCTTTTTGCAGCTCCAAGTAGTTATCGAGTTTTTTTGAAAACAATTCGAGATGGTCTCAAAAAAGAGTTTAGCGAAATGCCTCGTCCCAAATACAACTCAATCGCAAGAACCATGTGGGCGTGGATGTATGGACTTCTAGTTTTGCAGATGACGGATATTTTAAATCGTGAAAAATTAAAACAAGATCCTGTAGAGGAAGGAATACTAGTTTTTAAAACTCTTTTCCGAAATGCAATTAAAGAAGAAAAAGTAAGACTCAAAAAATAATTGCATGACATATCACTAAAAATATGCTTTCTTGTCGAGAATGTTCAGAAAAATTTATCTAAAGCTTACTCTTAGGCTAGAAACGTTTACGCATGTCGTTCCTCTGCCTTTTGCCATATATTTTTCTGTTGTCACAGGCTCTGGCTCCTATCTTTCAAAAGATGAAATGTTGACCGTTGCTCTAGCAGGCTCAATCAATGCAACTGCCCTCATCATACTGGGTTGTCTTTGGAGATGGTTTTATTTAAAAAAGTTATTACGCGAAATAAAATCTATTTATACAAATTCTTCCCTTTCTCAAGAAGAAAAAATTCTGATAAAAATAAAACTTCTAAAGTATCCTTTTAAAGAGGCAAAAATTATCGTTCTACGGTGGCTAACAGGAATTATAGGTTCTCATTTACTTATAATTCTTGTTGCAGGAGTTCGACCTGGACTTCATTTGACAGGTCCTTTTTTATTTTTTATGATTACTCCTATTTCGTATATCGCATATTATTTTATAAGCGAAAATGTTGTAAGGCAAATTTTCAAATTAAGAAAGGTAAAACAAATCGAAATTGGAATTGAACAAATTCCACAATTTAATTCCTTTCAGCGAATTATTCTATCTATGGTGGCTATTACTATTATGCCCGTCATCGTCTTAGGTTATATGCTTTTTGGAATGAAAACTGGTCTTGTTAAACTAGATGATCCTAGTTTACATTTACTCATTATGAGTGTTTTGTTTCCAGTTCCAGTCATTATTGTAGGTTATGTAGTCGCTAAGACATTTCGAAATGGTATCATGGGTATCAATGAACATTTGAACCAACTTGGAAAAGGAAATTTTTCTATTGTAAGTATGCCTACATCATCCGATGACTTTGGGTTACAGTCTTATAACTTAAACCAAATCATCAAGCAGCTAAACTCGCTTTACCGCGAAATTTCTGATCTAAATGTAAACCTCGAACATAAAGTAGAAGAGCGAACAGAAGAGCTAAATTCTTCTTTGAAAAAAGTAGAAGCTTTAAAAGTCCAACAAGATGGCGACTATTATCTAACAAGTCTTCTTCTTCGTCCCCTCGGACAAAATTTAGCCATGAGTAAAAACTTTGATTTCACTTTTTTTGTTAAACAAAAGAAAACCTTTGAGTTTAGAGGAAAGAAAAATGAAATTGGGGGGGATATTTGTGTTAGCCACACGATTCAATTACAAGGAAAAACATTTCATGTTTTCCTGAATGGAGATGCTATGGGCAAATCCATTCAAGGCGCAGGGGGATCTTTGATCTTGGGATCCGTGTTTCAATCTATCATAGAAAGGACACTTTTATCCCCAGATTTGTCAGAGCAATCACCTGAAGTTTGGCTCAAGAATGCATTCATTGAAATGCATAAAGTATTTGAAAGTTTCAGTGGCTCAATGTTAGTTTCGATTGTAATTGGTCTTTTAGATGATTCGAATGGTTTTATTTATTATATCAATGCGGAACATCCATTCAGTATTTTATTTCGAGATGGAAAAGCGCATTATATTGAAGATGAATCTTTTTTTAGAAAGTTAGGGACTCTGCAGATTAATTCTAGTATTTTCATTCAAACATTTCAAATGTTACATGGTGATACTCTTTTGATTGGCTCGGATGGACGAGATGATATTCGGATGATGGATGAAAATCAAATTGCAAACGTAAACTCTGATCCAAATCGAATCATAAAAGTCATAGAACAAAAAAATTGTGAATTACCTCAAATTTATGAATCTCTAAAAGAATACGGAGAGGTTACTGATGATTTGTCTCTTCTAAAAATTTATTTTCATAAAAATCCTATTACTTCTAAAAATGTTGATCTAGAGATAAATATTATTTTGGAGTCGATAGACAAATTTATTCATGCAAAACTTTATAAAGAAGCAATAAACTTACTTTTATCCAAATCGCAAGAATTTCCTGATACATACGAATTACAAAAGTATTTATCTCAACTTTATGCGCAAAATGGAGATTACCCGAATGCAATTCTCATTGGAGTTCGTTACATTGATTTTGTTCCTTCTGATACTGAATTTTTTTACTTTTTATCAACTTGTTACAGGGAAGTTGGAGAATATTCCAATGGAATTTCGATTGCAGAAAGACTACGTCTAAGACAGCCCAATCACATAAAAAATCTAATTATCTTAGCAGATTTATATTCTCATAGTAAAAATTTTCAGAGAGCAGAAGAACTTTTGCAACATTCCTTAAAGGTTGAACCAGAAAATTCTTCTGCTCTTAGTTTAAGAGAAGTAATTAGAAAGAGAAAAAATTCTTAGTGCATTAACCATCTCTCAGCATCGAGCGCTGCCATACAGCCAGAGCCTGCGGCAGAGATTGCTTGGCGGTAGATTCTATCTTGCACGTCCCCTGCGGCAAACACGCCTTCGACGTTGGTGCGAGTAGAGCCGGGAACAGTTTTGATATAACCGACTTCGTCTAACTCTAAAAATTCCTTGAAAATTTCTGTATTAGGAGTGTGACCGATGGCATAAAAAAGTCCACCTACCGAAAGAGTTTTAGTTGAACCGTTTACTGTGTCTCTCAGGGTAATCGCATTTAGCCCACCAGCTCCACCGATTGCTTCTTCGACTGTGCTATTCCAAACCATTTCGATTTTAGGATGATTGATTGCTCTGTCTTGCATCACTTGCGAAGCTCTGAGTTTGTCGCGTCTGTGAATGAGATAGACTTTAGAAGCAAATTTGGTTAGATGAGTTGCTTCTTCTACTGCTGAGTCACCACCACCGATTACAGCAAGTTCTTTGTTTCGAAAAATGGGGAGTGCTCCGTCGCAGACTGCACAAGCGGAAATTCCTCTTTGCCAGTAGTCATGTTCGCCTTTGATATTCATACGTTTGGCTGTGGCGCCTGTCGCAATGATGACTGCCTCTGCTTCACATTCTTCTTCGTCTGTGTAGATTTTAAAAGGGCGAACATTGAAGTTTACTTTGGTCACTGTCTGGGTAATGATCGTTGTCCCGTACTTGGTAGATTGTTCGCGGAATAACTGTGTTAGCTTCGTTCCGTCAATTCCTTCTGGAAATCCGGGAAAGTTTTCTACTTCAGTAGTTGTGGTTAATTGTCCACCTGCCGCAACTCCCCCTGCCATAAATCCTTCATACATAACTGGATTTAAGTTTGCTCTTGCCGCATAAATTGCCGCTGTGTGACCCGCAGGTCCTGAACCGATGATTACGATTTTATGTGCCATAAAAAANNCATTTGATAAAGGTTAGATTCTTTCACCTTAGACACTAGTTTGGTTTCTTCTAAAACTTCAATGATAAATAAAATTCCAGTCGGAATAAATAAAATATAATTGATTGTAAAAATTCCATTTGTTTCTAAAGTAAGAATTCTTTTTGCCATCACCATTGCCAAATCAAAATTGAGGGAGCGAAAAAACAAAGCCCCAACCATAAATAAACTAAACGTGTAAGTGATACGAAGAACTTTTGGAATTCTTAGAAAATACTTTTCGTATCCATATTCGATAAAGAATTTTTCAATCGTGAGACTCACGCCACAAATAAAACCCCAGATGATAAAATTCCACGCCGCACCATGCCACGCCCCACCAATCACCATCGTGACAAATACGTTGAAATAATTTCGCAAAATAGAAACTCTACTTCCTCCGAGCGTTATATAGATGTAATCCCTAAGCCAAGTAGAAAGAGAAATATGCCATCTCCTCCAAAGGTCAGTCGAAGAGGAAGCAAGATAGGGTCGTTTAAAGTTAATCGGAATATTAAATCCTAAAACTTTTCCGGCACCAATGGCTATATCCGAGTAACCCGCAAAGTCACAATAGATTTGAATGGTGAAAAAATACACTCCAAGGAGACACGCCGCAAAATCATAATTAGCCGGATTTGCAAATATCGGCTCTATGAAGTCCGAAATCGGATCTGCAATCATAGTTTTCTTAAAAATTCCAAGGGCGATTTGCCCCATTCCAAGAGAGAAGTTTTCTTTTGAAAAAAGTTTTCTTCCTTGAAATTGGGGAATTAAAACATCGGCTCGCATGATAGGACCCGCGACTAATTGCGGAAAGAATAATAAAAATAAAGAAAAGTCAGAGAAATTTCTTTCGGGTTTCAGAAGTCCTCTG
>DDBL01000212.1 GCA_002333425.1 Leptospiraceae bacterium UBA2033 | reverse complement strand
TCTATCTATGCAAACGCTCCCTAACCGACGACATCCCTGAAGAGCTGGAGTTAATCTAAATTAATATGCATCAACTGTTTTGAATGTCGAAATTTCTCCGAGTCTACGACGAGACAACTTCTGAGTAGCCGCTAAACCTTCTAAGATAAATTCCACGCCAGTAACAAATAAATGATCTTCAGTATCCATTCCTTTTTCGTGCAGTAAATCCCAGAGTGCGGGGACTGATTTTAATAGATCGCGGTAACTTGTTGTTGGCATGAGATCGGATATTTCTAATTTGCCCATTGCGTAGATTTGTTTTGCGATGTCATTGAAGTTGCTGGCGTACTTTTTAGGAGGAAAGTATTCTTCAAATATCACTCGTGTTGCTTGGTCGAGTAATTTTAATACAACCTGGTATTCACTCACTGCTTCGTCACGATAAGGGTCTAATTCTATTTTGCCGGAGCAAGATGCAAAGATATTTCCTAGGTCAGTAAGTCTGACATATCCTTTCGATTCTCCAAAATTCAGAGCACGTTTTCTGGCAGAACTAACGGCTACTTCATAGTTGGCGATAGAAAGTCTGGCACTGACTCCTGATTTTTGATTTACTAAGTGAGAACTTCGGGCTTGGATTGTGATTTCTTCAATAATTTCTTCGATATAAGGTGGGACAATAATTTCTGGATTTTTTAGTGGAAGTTTTAATTCCTGTTTCGTAATCTCAAGACCAATTTGTCTTGTCTTTGGATAATGAGTTCGAATCTCGGAACCAATTCTGTCTTTGAGTTGAGAAATAATTTTACCGCTTCTAGAATAGTCATCTGGATTCGCAGTAAAACAAACCATAACGTCAAGTGGAAAGCGAATAGGAATTCCACGAATTTGAATATCAGCTTCTTCTAATATATTAAAAAGAGAAACTTGCACAAGATAATCCAAGTCGGGCATTTCGTTTACTGCAAATATGCCGCGATTCATGCGAGGAAGCAAACCAAAATGAATCGCACCTTCGGATGACAATGGCTCTCCATTCACAATACGAGAAGGATCTAAATCACCAATGATGTCTCCAATTCGCGCACCGGGAGCAAGACGTTCCCCATAACGTTCTTCACGTGTAAGCCAGGTTAATTCAGTATTATCCGCTTGTTCCGAAATGATTTTTTTTCCTTTGGCTGTGATAGGATGAAAAGGACTTTCTGGAATTTCCGTACCTTTGATGACAGGAATTTGTTCATCTAGTAAATTTATAAGTGCGCGCATAATTCTACTTTTTGCCTGACCTTTTTCACCGAGCATTACAATATTATGTCCAGACAGAATTGCATTTACTAATTGAGGAATCACGGTATCTTCATAGCCATGAATTTTTGGAAAAATGACTTCTTTCTTTAATAACTTAGTAGAAAGGTTTTCTGCCATTTCGACTTTGATAGATCGCTCCACATATTTGCTTTTTTTTAATTCGCCAAAGGTAGTAATTTTGTTCATTTGAATCCTCTAAACATTAGATAAGAAAGAAGCTATAAAATTAAAAGGAGAAATTGGTCGCTCTCAAAAAATTACTTTAAAATTTAGGCTATTGAATTAAGACTGCGTTAGAGAGTGAGAATTAAATGGAAGATATTACTAAATTTTTAGAGCCTTTTTTTATACCGAGAGATGTTTTTGTTACGACTGCGAAAGCCCTAATGGAGTTGGTTTATAAAGTAGAAGTGACCGGTAGCGAGCATGTTCCAAAATCCGGTGGGGCTGTCTTGATTTGTAATCATACGGATTCGCTCGACATTCCTGTGATAGGATTTTATATGCCTCGTAAAATTGTGATGCTCGGGAAAAATGAGATCTTCAACCCACAAGAAGCATTGATTAAATTAATGAATGCTAAAGACTCTCCTCTAAATGCACCCGGCATTAGTTTTATAAAATCAGGAATCGAATCTTACCTCAATACGATTGGCGATATATATTCTCACCAGATTCAAAAATGGGGTGGAATGCCTATTATCCGCAACTACCATGGAGAAGACGCAAAATCGGCAGTAGCCTACTATGAAGAGTTAGAAAATTATATGGTTTCGATTTTAAAATCTGGAGAAATTGTTTCTATTTTTCCTGAAGGGACTCGCACACTCAGCGGTGTTATGGGACCCTTTAAAGCTATGGCGGCTAAGATTGCAATTCGAGCAAATGTTCCGATTATTCCGAGTGGGATTTCTGGAGCTTGGAATATGTCTACACCTAAAGCAATTCTTTCAGGGCAAACTAAGAATACTACGATTCATTACAATATCGGAGTTCCAGTTCTTCCAGAAGCTTTCCCTAAAGAACCAGAAAAGAAGGCTGCTAAAATTCTAACGGAAGAATTAGAGAAACGAGTTTATTTTTTAACAACTCATCCTGAACGTAGAGGAACACCAAGAAGATTTGCAACTAAATTGTAAGTAAAAATGGAAAAGGACGACTTAGGACAAATCTATTCCGAAATCGAATCCATTGAAAATAAAATTGGAAATTTACAAGGTGAATTAAAAAATCTCAAAACAAAACTAGAAATATTCGTTCAGAAAAAAGAAACACTAAAAGAAGAATATACAATTGATCCAGCTTTAGAAAAAGAACTTACAGCTCCTATCACAGGCTCGTACGAAATTATTACAGAGCCTACTACTTCAACTCAACAAGAAGAAATTTCAAAACCAAAACAGGCAGAAGTAAAACCTTCTATTCAAAGTAAAATTTCTAATTCACAAAAAGTAGAAATTATCCGTCCAAGTCTAACAACGAATATCCCACCAAAGAAAGAACAAGTTACCGCCAACTCAACTAGTTATTCTAAGACAGAGACACCAACCAATTATCAAGACAAACAAAGAGAAACACCTCCCGATATATTGGAAGATTTTAAAAATTGGATCAAGAGCAAAATAGGGAATATCCCCGTTGAAGAATTTTTAGGAATCAACTTATTAAATAAGATTGGGCTGCTTTTATTAGTTGTTGGCTTTAGTTATTTTCTACGACTTGCTTATGATTGGATTGGTCCATTCACCAAGATCATAGGCATGTTAGTATTATCCGCTCTTGTTTTTTGGTCTGGTGACAAACTATATCGAAATAAATCTTATTCTATTTTCGGATTAGGAATGATCGCATCTTCGTTTGCACTTTTTTATTTTACAGTTTATGCTTCTTATAATATCGAAGCTACTCGAATTTTAGAACCAGATCAAACTCTGCTTGGTTTTATTTTACTACTCATCGCATCGGTTTTTGTGATAGGGTCGAGTCTGAAATACAAAAAAGAAACTCTTACATCGTTTGCTTACTTTCTAGGATTTCTTACGATTTCTATAAACGATAAATCGGATTTTAATTATTTTTCGATGGCAAGTGCAGGGATTTTAGCAGTCAGCCTAATCGGAATAATGACTGTTATGCGCTGGAAGTATTTGACCGGAGTAGGAATATTTGCTTCCTATGCAAACTATTGGCTCTATGCAGATGGACTTCCTAGAAATGCAAACGGGTATTTACTAACAATTTCGGAAACAGGACAAAATTACTACCTAGAATCAATTCTTTACTTACTATTCTTTTGGATCATTTTC
>DDBL01000158.1:26608-26737 GCA_002333425.1 Leptospiraceae bacterium UBA2033 | reverse complement strand
CTACCAAAGCAGACAAAGTTCGTATCTGTCAGAGAGCCTACAAGCTGTTAACCGAAAAAGTCGGATTCCCACCGAGTGATATTATCTTTGATCCGAACATTCTCACAGTTGCAACTGGGATTGAGGAAC
>DDBL01000158.1:1131-26478 GCA_002333425.1 Leptospiraceae bacterium UBA2033 | reverse complement strand
AAAGCGGCAACTGGTGATAAGACGCAACAAGTGAAAGACGATGCCTGGAGAAAAGAGCCAGTAGCCGCTAGGCTTTCCCACGCTCTTGTAAAAGGAATCGTAGAATATATTGACGAAGATGCAGAAGAAGCAAGAAAGAATTATGCAAGAACACTCGAGGTAATCGAAGGTCCACTCATGGACGGGATGAGAGTAGTTGGAGAATTATTTGGAGCGGGTAAGATGTTTTTACCGCAAGTTGTTAAAAGTGCGCGGGTAATGAAAAAAGCCGTTGCCTACCTACTCCCATTTATGGAAGCAGAAAAAGCGGCAAACGCTGACACATCTGCACGAGAAAAAATTCTAATGGCAACTGTGAAGGGAGACGTTCACGATATTGGTAAAAATATTGTAGGAGTCGTGCTTGCATGTAATAACTACGAAGTCATTGACCTTGGTGTCATGGTTCCGACAGATAGAATTTTACGGGAAGCAAAAGAGCACAAAGTAAGTGCTATCGGCTTATCGGGATTAATCACACCTTCGCTTGATGAAATGGTTCACGTTGCTAAAGAAATGGAGCGCGAAGGTTTTAAAATTCCTTTACTCATCGGTGGAGCAACCACAAGTCCAGCGCACACAGCCGTAAAAATTGCAGAGCAGTATTCTGAACCAGTCGTTCACGTATTGGATGCGTCTAGAGTTGTGAATGTGATGAATGAACTTTTAAGTCCAGAGGCTAAACCTAAGTATGTGTCAGATGTGCGTAAAGACCAAGCTAGGCTTAGAGAGCAGTATCTCAATCGTAACGCAGAGCGAAATAATTTAACCCTGGAAAATGCTCGTCGAAATAAACCAGTGTATGATTGGAAAACGCAAGAAATTGCCAAACCATCTTTTATAGGCAAAAAAGTTTTCGCAGACTTCTCTCTTGCTGAATTAGTTCCTTTTATTGATTGGTCTCCGTTCTTTCATACTTGGGAGCTAAGAGGTCGTTACCCTGAGATTTTCCAAGATGAAGTAGTCGGAAAACAAGCGCAAGACTTATATAATGATGCACAAGTTTTACTCAAAGACATTGTGGATAACAAACGATTTACCGCAAAAGCTATCGTTGGAATGTTTCCTGCAAATAGTGTGGGAGATGACATCGAAGTTTACGAAGACGAAACTCGCACAAAGATTCTAACAAAATTCCATACTCTACGTCAACAAATGACTAAACAAGAAGGACAATATAATTATGCGTTAGCCGATTACATCGCCCCAAAGGATTCGGGTAGAATTGATTATATTGGTGGGTTTGCAGTTACCTCTGGTCATGGTGCTGATGAATTTGAAAAACTTTTTGAAGATAAACACGATGATTACAATTCCATCATGGCTAAGGCGTTAGCCGATAGACTTGCAGAAGCATTTGCAGAATGTATGCATAAATATGTTCGTGACGAATGGGGATTTGGAAAAAATGAAAATCTTTCCAATGTAGAATTAATCAAAGAAAAATATCGCGGAATTCGACCTGCTGCCGGTTATCCTGCAAGTCCAGATCACACCGAAAAAGGAATTCTTTGGGATTTACTCGGTGTTGAAAAAGAAGTTGGCATAAAGCTAACAGAGAGTTATGCGATGTGGCCTGGAAGTTCGGTTAGTGGACTTTATTTTTCACATCCTGATTCAAAATACTTTGCTGTTGGAAAAATTGGGAAAGACCAAATTACCGATTACGCAACACGAAAGGGACTAGAAATTCAAGTTGTAGAAAAATGGCTTTCACCCTATTTAGATTATTAAAACTATCGACTTAGAATGAAATATTACATTTATCTAATAGAGTTTTTGAAAAATAGAACAGTGATAATGATTTTACCCGCGCTAGGCGCGAGTAAAACTCATTTATTTTCTAATTTTCGGGCAACTCTAATATACCTTCTTCTGTTTGTTGTTTTGGGAAGTTGCAAAAAAGACCAGGGACTAGAATGGATAAAATATTCCGTAGTTCCAACAATGGATCTTTATTTAATCCCAAATAAATTTAACATGATGGAAGGGGATTGGATTAATGTTAAATACTATTCTAAGTTTGATAAAAATGATCTGATAAGACATTTAAGAAGTTACGGGAAAACGTTAAGCGACTTACAAAGTAATCCTGATTTAGAATACACCGAGGATGGAAATATTATCCAAATGAAAGTAGGACGAACTGCTCATTCTACCTCCTATGAGTATGACACTAATATCCCGATTATTTTTTATGGTCCTAAGTGGTTTCAGAAAAGCGAATATTCAGAGACAATCCATCAACAGCATATAGTCCCTACTCTAGCTAAGATTTTGAAAATTCGAAATCCAAATGGAGTAGAGACATTTCCACTATCGCATATTTTAAAAAACAATTNNGAAGTTCCTGTTCATATTTCCAAAATAAAAAAAGAAGCGGCTTACTTTCCGAATGCTCTTGTTGGACACATAGATGCAGAGACTGCGGTTGGTCACGCTGCTATAGGAACGGGAGCATATCCTAGAAAAAATGGGATTACAGGTAATGGGTATTTAAAAATTGAGCAAGGAAAACTTAGTAGAAATGAAGTCTATGCTACTGAGGATAATCTTGTTAACCCAACAGAGCTTTTGACTGAAACACTAGCAGATGTGTTAGATCATGAATTTAATGGAAATTCAGAAGTGATTAGTCAATGTTATGCGCTTAGAGCATCCATAGGAATGGCAGGACATGGATCAGCCAAAATTAAAAATCTAGACTACATAGGAGATAAAGATATAGTTTATTGGATTTACGCAGCGCAGTCCAAGTGGATAACAGATAATAGATATTATACTCTGCCAATTGAAGCTAATGAGCATAATCCTCTAAAAACTTTTAACTCTCAGTATCCGAATGGATGGGAAGGAATAAACATTCTAAATTTGGATGAACTTAGCAAAAAATGGGGTTTTTTAATGGGAAATCCTGCTGAGGTAAAATCAGAGGGAGAACTATTTAGAAAAGTACTTCAAAATCATATCATTGCCAAAGGCAAACACCAAGACGGAATTCCAGATCTTGCTTATCTTACCATTAAGGGAACAGACGCGGTTGCTCACCAATTTGGCTTTGAGTCATTACAAGCAAAGGAAACTTTTAGAGAATCCGATAAACAAGTAGGTTTCATTTTTGAACTTTTACAAAAAGAATATGGTGACAAATTCATATTAGTCTTAACGGCAGATCATGGTGGAACTCCATTGCCTGAGTTGTCCGGGGGAGAAAGACTCACACTAAAAGAATTTGTAACAGAGGTCAATAGTCTGCTCCCCGAAGAGTTTCGCAAAACAGAAAGTCTGATTTCGCAAATGGCAATAGGACAAGTTTCTCTTAACGAAGATACTATGAAAAAATATTCTATTTCCGAAAAACAAATTAAAGATAAAATCCTAGATTTGAAAGTAAATAATAAGTATTTCTTCAAAAAGGTCTATTCAAAATCTGACCTAAAATAGATATTACATTTCCAAATGAATTTTTTTGTAATCAGATTCGTTATTTTTATCTTTTTTTTGACTATAACGACTAATAGTATTTATTCCCAAATTAAGCTAGATAATATTTATAATTATGAAGATGGAATTTCTTATTCAATTGTTCTTCCAATTAATTACAATAAAAATAAAAAATATCTACTCGCGATTGGTCTTCATGGACTTTTTAGTGATGGAAGTAGAATGGTAAATCCGTTTAGTTACTATTCAAGATACATGAACATAATTCTAGTTTGCCCCGATGGAAATTTTGCAGATAACAATCGAAATGGCGTAAAGTGGGGATATGAAAAAAGTGAAAAGTATATTTTAAATCTTGTAGAACTTATAAAATCAAAACACAAAGTCTATGATGATGTATTTTTATTTGGATTTTCGCAAGGTGGAAATCAAGGTTTACAAACCGCTTTATCAAATCCCAAAATCTTCCGATACTTCGCTGCCCTTTCTGGCGGTTATACGTCTCTAACAGAAAAACAAATCAATAATTCAGGAAAGCTAAATATTTTATTTATTTCAGGAGACACAGGAGACGGAGAAGCTTATACAAAACGAGAAATGGACAATCGATTTCAAGCTCTCAAACGTCTAAATCCATACGCAATCAGAAAAATATATCCCGGTATCAGGCATGAAGTTACTCACGAACAAGCATTTTATATGTTTCAATGGCTAATGGATGTTAGTCTCAAAAATACATCATCAAATATTATTAAGGAAGATTATTACAAATTATTTTCTGAAAGTTCAAATGCAATGGCAAATGCAAAATACTTTGAGTGTATTCAATTAGCAAATGAAAGTATTAAAAAAAATCGTCTTTTTGCGCCGTCTTATTTGAATATAACGGCTTGTTTATTTTATATGGAAGATATTCCAAACTTTAAAAAAAGTTTTTTTCAGACTTTGGAATTATACTCTGCTCATCCCTTCTTTGATAGTACGCCGGTGTTAAATTTAATAGAAACAATTAAACTTTCTGATATAGATTTTTTATTAAAACAGAAATTTTTAGAATTTTTTCAAATGAAAATAAACGAACAAGAAACTAAACTCTCTACACTTTTTAAAGGAGAAATTTATTTACTAATTGCTGAATTACATATTATTAATCATAATACTGAATATGCGAAAGTTTGTTTTAAAAAAGCATTATCCTTTTATCAGCAAATTAATCCAAAAGAAATGATTTATATAGATGCTCAGGTTAAGAAAAAAATTATCTATATCGCAGAATATATTCAAGAACTTGAAACATCTTCCAAGTAAAATTAGATCTTAAATTGATGAATTAGTTCTCGCATTCTATCTGTTTGCAAATTTAATTCTGTTGCTACTTCCAATAACTTTTGGACTTCGCCGGAATTCGAATTGGTTACCAATTCAATTTCTGCAATTGCAAGTTTGATTTCGTTGGAGAACTTTTTTTGACCAGAACTCGAAGAAAGGATACTCGATGTTAATAGAGCCAACTCTTTCAAACTTCCCATTATCTGATTTACACTTATCATACTTTCATCTACTTGGAGTGATACTTCTTCTGAATTATTGCTCACCTCCTCTACTTTTTCACTAATCGAAGCAAATATTCCTATCGACTCTTCTACTTGTATCATTCCCTGATTAACTGCCTTGTTAGTTTGCTCCATTAGACTCGTTATCGACTTTACAGTATTCACCGTATTATCCGCTAACTTAGCTATCTCATCTGCCACCACTGCAAATCCGCGTCCCGACTCGCCCGCGCGCGCTGCCTCTATTGCTGCATTCAGTGCAAGTAAATTCGTTTTCTTGGATATATCCGCTATTACTTTCGTAAACTTACTTACTTCTATCGTTGTTTTTCTTATCTCATTCATTACTATCGAAGCATGATTTACTGTTTCTCCGCCATGTTTTGCCTTCTTAGTTGATTCCTTAGACAATTTATCCAAACTCTGCATCCTAGTATTTATCATTCCTACAGAAGCGGATAATTCATGTATACTTCTATTTATACCGGACAAATTTTCATCCACATTTTGAATCGAAAAATCTATTTTGCTTGATGACACACTTAACTCATTAGTCGATTTACTCGTTTCTGTAATTGAATTTGATTGTTTTGTAGAAACACTTCCAAACTCTTCGGCTGACCTTTGTAATACGTTAACTGTATTCATTAGTTGCATATTCAATTTTTGTACTTGAGATATTAAATTAGAATTATTTAAACCGATCTTTTCAATCGCTGTAATTAGTGTTCCCATTTCTCCATCATATTTTATTTTAGAATGAATTCTTAAATCCCCATCTGCGATAGTCCTGGAAATATCTATTGCCACTTTCAATGGATCGTAAATCAAAGAATTCAATAACTTGTTAAAAATAATTATCCCCAAGAAAGTTAGAATTGCAGATGCGAGGATAATGTATTTTATCCGCGTAACACTCTCAATGAGTAATTCAGAAAGGGGAAACGTTACTTCAATGTACCAGCTTTCAGGAATCCCTTCTAAACTGATTGGTAAAAATACGTGATAATAAGAATTATCCTCCAATATATATCCTTTCTGACTAACTACTTTTTCGAATATTCGTTTACCTTCTTCAGTATCGTTAATAGACTTATTTTTCAAAGACTTATCTATTCCATTAACAATATAAATTCCTTTATCAGAAATTAAATTAATGTATCCGTTTTCCTTATATGGTTTAACTTTCCCAAATCGTTCTTGCAAAAAATTTAATCCCATATCAATTCCAATTACTCCAACAAATTTATTTTGAATTAAAATTGGTAATGTGATAGATGTAATTAATTGAACATTGCCTTGTATCGTATCACTGTATGGTTCCATTAAATGACCAGATAACGTTTCTTTTGGAAGTGTGTACCACTCACCAGTTTCATACCCTACTGCCAACTCTGGTCTTATTTTTTGGTCTAAATTTCTTGCGAGATATAAAGCAAGTCTACCTGTTTGGTCATGAGCAGGATAATAACGATAATCCGCATCTCTTCCGTCAAATGCATTGGCTTCATACACAACAAAAGTGCCGATTACTAATTCTTTTTGTGTTGTGTGCATGGTGAGCAAGTCAATGGCAGTCGCTCTATTTATTCCTCTGAGAATAAATATATTTCTGAGACTATTCACGCCACTTAACTCTTCATTGAAAATTATTTTTACTCTAGCTGCCCATTCTTGTGAAACTCTATCAATTAGTTCTTTCGTGACTCTTATACTTTCTCTGTAAAATTCAAAAGCAAATCCCGCAGAAATTAAGACTAATAGAATTAAAACAGCAGAATAAACGTATTTTTTAATTTTCGAACCAATATTCACTGTAATATTTTCGGCAAAAACCACAGCAGATATTAAAAAAGGGGACTTTTAGAAATTGCAAATTGCGATTACAGATTTCAAAAAATCTTTAGCTAAATTATGATATTTCGTAACTTCTCAGCATAGAAAATATTGCCACAGAGGCACCGAGGCACGGAGAGATTTCTAGAGAGTCTATTTCATAATATACTGTCTATTTCAATAATTTAGTCTTAGCTATTACTGTACTACCAATATGAAAATTGAATCCAAATTTTTTCATTAGCTCTCTTTAATTTGACGAGTATGATTAAAAATAGCGCAATCCCAAAANNCAAAATTCTCTGTGTCTCAGTGACTCCGTGGCAGACACATACTGAGTATATATGATATTTCTCATGTAATTATTTTCTAAGCCTGACAGTTCCATGACAAATCTAGGTTTGTGTATGATACTATTTTCGTATGTGGTCAAATTTACTAATACTCCATTCAAACGACAAAAACAGAGATAGAGAAAGTTTTTCTGGCTTAGTCCATTGGAAAACATGTATGAGAACACTTTATATCGGAGACGTAAGAATTTTCGATATTTCCCTAACTCAGTTTTCCAAGCATTATCAAACGTACGTAGGTTATGAAGCTTACAAATTACTTTTAGAAATCGTTAGTGGAATTCGCTCTAGACTTTTAGGTGAAACCGAAATTCTCGCTCAGTTCAAAGAAGTATTAAAAAATGAATCCCTCCCACAAAACTCACTCGGAGATTACCTAAAAAAATTGAGAGATCAAATCATTGAAGACTCTCGTAAAATTAGAAGTGGACATCTTCGCTTCTTAGGCGATCAATCCTACGGCGGACTTGCAAACAGATATTTAAAATCATCCGAAGAAGTTGTTCTCATTGGAACTGGAAATCTTGCTATAAAAGTTCTACCTTGGTTACTGGGAAAAAACAGAAAAGTAACAGTAGTCGGAAGAAATCCAGAAAAATTACAAGAAATCGCAAATAAATATCCTGTAGATACTGAGTCCTTAGATACATTTATTCCAACTACACAAGCAGTAGTAATTGCTGCCCCTATCTCAGTTCAACATATGATTCCAAGTCTTAGAAAGGACACAATTGTAGTAGATTTCAGAGAAGACGACAAAAAAGATCAATTCCCAAATTCACTTGGTTATATATCTTTTGAAACTATGTTAAATTCTCTAAAAGCACAAGAAGAGCGAAACAAAGAACTAAGAAAGAAATTAGAAGTAGTAGTTTCGGAATTAGCAGAAGAAAGAGAAAATGAAAGCCAGAATTTTATTTATGGTTGGGAAGATATACCTTGTCTATCCAACTAAAAATCGGTTCTAGAAAAAGTGCTCTCGCCAAATTACAATCTTACTTGGTAGCTGATGCTCTAAAAAAGAAATTTCCAGGAATACAAATTGAATTCTATTTTAAAGAATCGTTAGGCGATAAAGACCTCACTTCCCCACTCTGGAAAATGGGTGACCGAGGAGTTTTCACAAAAGACTTCAAAGAAGACTTACTCAATGAGACTGTTGACGTTGTAATTCATTCATGGAAGGATTTGGATTTACAACATGAGGATAATACAGAAATTATCTCTCTATTAGAGAGAGCCGACCAAAGAGATTTACTTTTATTTAAAAAAGACCATTTACTAAATCCGACTTTTTCGGAAGTAAAAATTTTCAGTTCTTCTCCTAGACGCGAATACAATTTAAAACGTTTTCTAGCAAAAGCTTTACCCAAAAGACTCCACGACAAACCGATTGTATTTGAACCAGTCCGTGGGAATATGCAAACTAGACTCGCAAAATGGAAGGAAAATCCAGGAGTGCAAGGTTTAGTATTAGCTAAAGCAGCACTAGACAGACTTCTTTCTGAAAATTTCCCCGAAGCGTCTAATGAAGAGTATACTCAAATTAGAAATACTATTCGAGCCTATCTGAAAGAATCTGTTTTTATGTGCCTACCCTTATCTGAAAATCCTAACGCTCCCGCACAAGGAGCATTAGCCGCAGAAATTAAATCCTCAAGAGCAGATATTAGAGAAATTATATCTACACTTACAATTCCAGAAGTAAGTAAATCTGTTATACGTGAAAGAGAAGAGTTACAAAAATACGGTGGAGGCTGTCACCAAAAAATCGGAGTCACATCCTTTTATAGAAAATATGGGGAAGTCTTTTTCCTCCAAGGGCTAACAGATAACGGAGTGGAATTAAATCAAAAAGAACTATTGAAGGATACTACAAGACAGCCCAAAGCAATTCATCTTTCGCAAATTTTTCCAGACAAAGGGAATGGTTTAAAATTCAAAAGAGAATCGATTTCTGAACCTACAATTCAGGGATCCAATTTTTTAATAGCAAGGCATAATGCTTGGCATCCCAACTGGAAAGAAATGGATTTAGAAAAAATCATCTGGTCGGCAGGAATCAAAACATTCTACCAATTAGCCGAAAAAGACCAATGGGTAAGCGGAAGCACGGAAGGTTTAGGAGAAGAAGAAAATCCAAATATATCCATCTTACTTGGAGAAGACAAACCATTTATCAAACTTACACATGAAGATAGCGCTGATATAGATTCTGATTTAGAAAGAATTTTTACTTACAAAATTTCTCTCGATGGGGATATTCCTGATTTAACTCAGAAAACGCATTTTTTTTGGATGAGTGGATTTCAGTTTGATTTGGCTATTCAAAAGTATCCGTCTATTGTAAATAGCTTTCACGCTTGCGGTCCTGGCATTACAGCTAGTCACATACGGAAATTTCTTGGAGAAAAAGGTAGTCTAGAAATTTTTCTGAATTATGAAAATTGGTTAGGATTTCATTCAAGGTAGATTCTGCAACCAATGAGGTGCAGATACAAGTAGATTTTTATGCTTTCCATTTGAGATGATTTTGTAAATATTTGGTTTTTGAATAAGCTGAATAGCTGGAACATTTAAAATATTTTGGAATTTTATTAGATGTTTTGAAATCGATTCATCGGANNTCCACTTCTTCGTTGTCCCTTGTTCTAAGATAATTTAAGTCAAATACTCCGTAACCTCTATCGTTTAATCCTGAAACTAATCTTAATAACTCTAATGCAACCATATTTTCAAACTTTGCACCTTCGTCCGAAATTCTTGCGAAATCAAAAAGATATATTTTTTTTTCTTTTTGAATTGCTCTGGCAAGTTTTTCTTTGTAACAATCTATTCTAAATAAAAGATAGGTTCGCTCAAATACCTCTAACCAACTTTTAATTGTATCGGCGGATACTTTGACATCGCCCGCAAGACTTGCAAAGGAAATCGGACTCCCTACCCGCTCAGGCAAAAGTGAAAAAAGAATTTCTGCTAAATCAATATTCTTAATTCCCGATACATCCCGAATATCCTCTCTCAGGAGTTGTCTATGATAAGTTTCTGACCAACGAGTGTAAAATTTTAAATCATTTTTTAGATATGGATCAGGAAACCCACTTGTTTGGCTTAACGATTTCCAAACTTCATTTGACTTTGGATTTGTATTGTCTAACTCTAAAGGATTTTTCAAAAACTCTTCTGCTTCTTTATTTTTATCAAATAACTCCGCTAAAGTAAATGGCCAAAAATTCATTGCAAGATATCTACCTGCTAGAGAATCTCCTCCACGCTGATAAATATCCAATCGACCACTTCCAGAAACGACAAAGTGATATTTGCCTCTGTCTCTATCATAAACACCTTTTAGATAATTTTTCCAATCTGAGTATTTATGCAATTCATCAAAGATAATGAGAGGAGTCGTATTATCTTTTCGATTTATTTCTTCATAAAAATAAGGATTCTCTAAAATTTTCTTTTTATTATCAATCACATCCCAGTTAAAGTAGAGAGAATTTTTATAACTTTCCATAAGCATTTGTGCAAAAGTAGTTTTACCCGACTGCCTAGGACCTGTTATGAAAATCATTTTTTTGTATTGAGTTAACTCAAGCCAAATTTCCTGAAATAAGATTCTATTCATATGGCAATTATCGACCTTATTCTAGTTTTGTCAAGGCAGAAATAGAATAGGGTCGATAATTGCCATAAATTAAATAATAAGCCCTACACTAGATGTACATAAAAAAATCCAATGCCTAAAACTTTAAGCATTGGATTTTTTAATTCGTAATCGCAAGAAGCGAAAACTTATCTAAGTAATTATTTTAATTGTTTTGCATCATGAGAGATTACTTTTTTACGATCTACTTTTACAAAACCCTTAACTGTATGAACTGTAAATGTATTTTCATCCATAGCGGTAATCACACCAGTAACCACACTCCCACCATCTAAGGAAAGAACTTCTAACCTACCATATTTTGCAAATAGACTTTTTTCTGTTTCAACAGAAGTAGAAGTCTCTTCTTCCACTGCATTGCCCTCAATAATTTTGGTATCAATTGCACTGATTGTTACTCTCTTGAATTCACCAGAAGAAACTTCTTGCGCGGTCTCTTTACTTTCTAAAATTTCAAATGGCTCTACAGTCACAGGAATTTCATTTTTATGTTTGGTAATACCAACACTACCATCTAAAACTGACACTCTAGTTACTTCATCTTTGGACGAATTACCATTAACCTCTACGAGAAAACGAGTTCCTCTCACACCAGCAATTACAGTTGGTGTTACGATATTAAAGTTATCAGTCTGTTTTTGTTTGGTGACATTCGCAACTAACATACCTTTCTTGAGAGAAACTTCTTCAGTCACAGTTCCATTGTTTTCAATCAAACGTTTGATTGCGATTTCTGTATTACCTTTAATTCGAAGAGATGATCCATGTGAAAATTCAAGATCAATTGTAGCTTTATCACCAGTTACTAGAATTTGACCAGAGGAAAGCAGTGCGCCTACTTCTGGTTTAACTCCTGAATCACTACCGTTTGATTTCAGTTTTACATCTCCCATCACAAATGTAACCTTAGCCTTTAATTCACCTAGAGCTACTTGTTCTTTAGGTTTGTCTCCTGTGTTTAATCCAAGAAATAACCCAATGAAGATAACCGCTGCTGCACCTAAAATATATATTGTTTTTTTGTTCATATTCCTAACCCAATTCATTTTAATAATTTTTTGCTCATTTAATTTTTGATACCTATCAAGAATCTCATTCTTATCGGGAAGGGAAACTGAATATGTCCCTGATCTGGAGAGAAGTTCCTGCATTGTCCGAACCTTATCCGATACTTCATTTTGTTTACCTTCAATTAAAGCATCATACACTTTTTTTTCTAATTCTGAAAATTCATCCATATTTTAACTCGCTTATTTTCATTTAGGGCACAATTCCATTCTTTTCAGCTAGTTCAATCAACCTAGTGGTTGCTTTAACAACTAAACGTGAAACAGTTGAAATCGATAAATCCATTACTTCCGAAATTTGGGCTAATGTCATGTCTTCTATATTTTTCATAACAATCGCAGCCCGTTGATCATCTGGAAGTAAAGCCAAACAATGCCTTAATCTTGTCTCCATATCTTTCAATTCTTCCTTTTTTTCAAATGATGTTTTCTTACTTTGATAAATATCCACATTGGATGTATTTTCTTTTATCGTAGAAAATTTTTTACTGTAATTTATGGAGTTGTTTCGGGCTATCGTGTAGAGCACCATAATAGCTTTTTCAGGCGGGAGATCACTGTCTCTATAACTCCTAAAATAACTAAAAAAAGTCTCTTGCATTAAGTCTGAAGCAACCTCTTGGTTATTGGTATATTTGTACAAAAAATCAAAAATCCTTTTATGGTATTTTTCATATAAACTACCCATATAAAATGTCTTATCTTGCATCAAAACATTATCCTGAACAAGTTTGATATTTTCAAGATAAAAACCTTACATCCACTTGCTTAGATTAACAAATTGACTGTAGGTATTTTTCATTTTTTACTTTTTCTTTTTGCCTGAAGGAATTGATTTCTCAGTAGTCGGATGAAATTGGGTTGTCACGAGTTTTATTATTTGTTCCATCTCATCTTCTAAAAAGGGCTGAAATTCAGTTTGATAACCATGACAAACAGTATTCACAGGACAATATTCACAAATATCTTTTCCCTTACTTTCGGAAATTGGGAATGCGGGGTATTGATTTTCTTTTAGGCTTTCCCAAAATTTTTTAAAAAATTCATCTGGAAGTTGTATAGATTGTCCTAATTGTAATTCGGGTTCCTGATCAATCGGAAAATGCAAAATAGCCGGTCGAAGTTCCACTTTTTTTAACTGGTAAAATTCTTTTAGTTCCTGCAAAATTAATTCAGACTGATTTAACAAAAGACATGTAAAACTAGCAACGATTTGTTTTTTTATAGAAATGTCTTTTGAACTAGCGGCAAATGTCAAATACACAACATCACCCGTTTGCATTAGAAAATCAACATGCGCTTTTATTGGAGTATCCCAAATTGTCGGTGTAGAAAATAGAATTGATTGATTCGTTTTATTTGCTGCTGAATTAAAAAACACATTTTGGCTAATCTTAAATTTACCTAAAATAGAATTATAAAAAAAAGGAATCATCTGGGTTTCCAAATATTTTGTGAAATTTAATTCAGCAATACGTCCTAATACTCCAAATGGAATTTGCCCCATTTCCACTCTTTGAGAGTTAAAAATTTTTCCAACCAATTCCATAATATCTATTTTGGGATCACTTAATAGAATGGATAAAGTTTCTTTTATAAATGTATGTCTTCTTAATGAGTCTATCGCATCTAGTTCGCCTAACGCATTTGATTCCTCATCTGTATTTACCGAGTATTCAAAAAAGAATTTTTTAGGACATTCTAAATAACTTATGAATTTATTAACAGACAAATCCATATTGGTAGCAGCCGAAAATCCATCGTCAACAGAAGAACGAAAAAAATAGGATTTCATTTTTTGGTTCAACTTTTTATCTGAGGTGATTCTATCAATTTCAGTTGATAAAATGGATGTTCTATCACTTTGCCAATCAGGAAAAGCATTTTTGAGTAACGAAAGATTCATTTCTTTTTGTTTTAACTCAATTAAATCAAACGTTTCTTTCTCAAAAATTTTACTAGATGGCATTTTATATTCTAAATAAGAAAAAAGAGGAATCTTTTGAAACTCGGACTTAACTTTTAAACGAATATTTTCTAAATCTCTGGCAGGATAATATTCTCTATCTTTAATTGTATCTAAACTTACATAACTAAAAGTATACTTCTTAGCTTTATGATTAAAAATATGATAAAAGTAATTTTTTAACTTTAGAGAAGATGCAACTCTATAAGAGTGATTATCTTCTTCAATCATCACAGTATCATGTTTGATTCCATTTTGATTGAATCGCCTTTCATCCAGTCCAACTAAATAAACAAATTCAAAAGTAGGATCAATCACGTCCATTAACTCGCCTACTACTACTCCGCTTTTTAAAACCCTAGAATCACCACCCGCCCACGATTCCATTTGACTAAGTAATATATCCACAAAATCATCGAGAGAAAAATTACTATTATCCCCAGTTATAGAAAAAAGCTCTTGGTCTATTGATTCTATATCGGAAAGTAATTTATAAACTTTTTCTTTTCCTATTTCGTTTATTCTTTTGATTTCATCAGTTTCACTATCTCGCATTGATGGATAAAGATAGGTATCTAAAATAATTTTAAAGAATTTGCTAAAATCACTTAATGTAGAAAAATCTTCTTTAAAGCCTATCAAATCTTGTAATAAAGAAGAACTAATTTCCAAAAACTGATAGACTTCTTCTAATAACTCTACTTCTAAATGAATAGAATCTCGAGAAGTATCTCCAATCAAAATCGAGTTTAAACGAGCCCAAAGACTCTCCCATGTCATTAAATTCGTTTCTCTTAGTCCTTGCTTTTTTTTATGATCTTTATCTAAAAACACAGACAAGTTCATCCTCGAAACAATTTGATTCCAAATATCTGGATTGATTTTTATTCTAGAATCTTCTAACTGCGGGTAAAAACAAGGATTGTAAAAAAGAGAGAATACTGACTCTTTATCAAAATCAGAAAAAGCAAGTTTTAATATAGAGTGAACTGCAAAGAAATAGGGTGATTTTTTTTTACGAATGTCTTTTGTAAAAGAATGAGGAATTTCCATTTTTTGAAATGTATTGCTCACAAGAAGAGAATAATTGAGATCATCCGCAGGCAAAATAAGTTTAATGGATGTTAACTTAAAATTTTCATCGTCTTTGCGTTCTTCTACCAAACGAAGAATATCTCTCCCAATGAATTCAATTTCTCGATAAGCCTCTTGTGACTCATAAAAAACATATTCGGAATCCTCTGGAATAGATAAAAAGGAAAATTCCAAAAGTTTTTCAACGTCCGATACTTTTTTGTCTCCTAAAAGTTTAGATAAAATACTCCATTCATGCACTAATTCGTTTAACTTAATGGAGTCGAAATTAGAATTATTTTTTTGAATTAAGTGCAACCTTGGTGCAGAAATAAAAAAAGAAATAGGAACATAAGAAGATAATATTTCTAAAACCTTAAAGTGCAGTGGGTCTATCTCAGAAACCCCATAGAATAAAATTTCATTCCCAAATTTTTCTATCGTTTCTTCTTTTGAGATAAACTTTGATTTGCCACTGGCGCAAGCATCATACAAATACTCTAATTCAATTTTTTTATTTCCTTTTAATTTAATAAACTTTCGGATAACAGAATCATATTCTTCTTTTATATTACTTGGAACTTTTTCTTCTTTTAGAGAAAATGAAATCAAAGATTCTTTCCAAAATTGAAAAATATCACCGGCTAATTGGCGTAAGACTTTTTTATTTGCCAATATTTTTTTTTCTTTAATTAGAATACTTTCGATTAGTAAAACACAAGCTAAATCAGAAATAACAATTTCGGATGAAATTTCATATTTTAAAAATTGTTTTACGATTAATCTAAAAGGAACAATTTCAAATAGTAGAGATGGAATTTTATCCTCTACTAATTTTAAAGACAGATAATTTGTACTTAAATTTTCACGTGTATAAATTCTAAAAGTATCTCTTAAAAATTGAATGTCCTCTTTTTTAGAGAAAGTTTGTAATTTATTTCTTAAAGCTAGATAAAGATCAGAGTTGTCCGAGAATAAGTGTAGGGAAAAATTATTCGAGCGAAATTCTTTCATACTTCATCGGCTCTTGAATTGGATTAAAGAAAAATTTGGTTTTACATGCAGGACAAGCGTAATTTCCCTTAGCACGGAGCCTAAGTTTGGCATTGCAAGAAGGACAGTAAGTATAATACACTCCCTCTTTTACGAGAGCGGATCTGACTTCGGGCAAAGATGGAACTGCATTTACTTCTTCCTCGGTAATATCAAGTCTTGATTCGAGAAAATCCTTCGCCTCATCTCTGAGTGCAAAGATGTTAAAAATAGTTTTGTCAATGTTTTGCTGCAATAAAGAAATAGAATTAGCTCGCAGCCCTGCAAAAGCAATTTCTGAACCAAACTCTCTCAAATGATAAATGCTCTTTTTTAAATAGACAAGTCCTTCTTGGTTGATTGATTCAACACCTGTAAAGTCAAATAAAACTGCCTTAGTGGTATGAGCAATCGACTCCACTTGTTTCCAAACGGATTCCCCTAAACTTTGTCCAAAATTTCCCGACAAATTAATAACTATATGTTTTGCTTTATTCAATATTTTCTTTCCGACAAATTCAGACTGTGAAAATCTGGATATAGGTAAATAAAATTTATAGTATAGAAAATATATACAATAAAAAATCAATTTTTTACCGTTTTTTTAAGTGAGCTACTAAAATGTTCAATAAACGTTATCTTATATTTCCAATAGATGTAATTTTTATGGTGCTTTCCTATGTTACAGCCCATTTAATTCGCTATGAAAGTCTAGAATTTTTAATTGATCGAGATCGTTTTATCATTTCTACCCTAATTGTAGTTGGCTCAAGATCGGTTATTTTCCTTTTTTCAGACATCTATAGATCTTTCTGGGCTTATGCATCTATCCATGATCTAATGGAAATTATCAAAGTTACGTTTACTTCGTCCTTAGTTTCTACCACTGCACTTGTCTTCTACAATCGTTTTTCCCAACATTCCAGAATGGTTCCCATTTTAGATACATTGATATTACTTAGTTTACTTTGTTTTAGGAGTTTTTCTTGGAGAATTATCAGAGATGAATACCTAAGCCAAAACATAAACGAAGGAAAAGCAACCTTAGTCATCGGCGCAGGAAAATCAGGTTTAATGTTAACAACCGAAATCCGAAGACAAAAAGAACTAAAACTAAGACCGATTGGATTTTTAGATGATGACCCTTCTAAATTAGGAGCACATATTCAGGGAATACCCGTACTAGGTCGAATCGACCAACTAGAATACTTTCTCACAAAATACAAAGTAGAAGAAATTATTATAACGTTAGCCGCTTTACCTGGAAAAACAATTAGCCAAATCATAAAAATTTGTGAAACTTATAAAATACATGCCAAAATTCTTCCTTCTATTGGAGAAATTTTTGCAGGAAAAAAATCTTCTTATAATCAACTTCGGGAAGTTAGAGTAGAAGATTTATTAGGACGTGATCCAGTAGATTTAGAAATTGAATCCATCAAATCCTATCTCAAAGGACAAGTAATATTAGTCTCAGGTGCTGGTGGTTCCATTGGCAGTGAAATATGTCGTCAAGTCTCTTTATTTGAACCGGAAAGTTTAATTTTATTAGATGCAGCGGAAACTCCACTTTATCATATAGATTACGAACTTCGAAATAAATTTACAAATATTCGTTATGAATCAATCGTTGCCGACGTAAAAAATCTTTCCAGATTGGGTTATATATTCAAACAGTATGCTCCCACTGTAGTGTTTCATTGTGCGGCTTACAAACATGTACCGCTAATGGAATTTAATCCATCGGAAGCTGTTTTGAATAATATCCTTGGAACTAAAAATGTCGCAGATATTTCTAGACTCTCTGGTGTAGATAGATTTGTATTAATTTCTACAGACAAAGCAGTCAATCCAGTAAACATAATGGGCGCATCTAAAAGAGCTTCTGAATTGTATCTGCAAAATATTACAGCCAATTCCAAAACAAAGTTCATTACTGTTCGTTTCGGGAATGTTCTTGGATCAAACGGAAGTGTAATTCCTAGATTCAAAGAGCAAATAGAAAAAGGCGGACCGGTAACTGTAACTCATCCTGAAGTGATTCGCTATTTTATGACCATTCCAGAGGCTTCGCAATTAGTCCTTCAAGCAGGAAGCATGGGCGAAAGAGGCGAAATATTCATCCTAGAAATGGGTGAGCCGGTTAAAATTCTAGAGTTAGCCGAAGAAATGATACGCCTTTCGGGCTATCAGCCTTATAAAGACATCAACATAGAATTTACAGGCTTACGACCAGGCGAAAAGTTATACGAAGAACTTCTTTTGAATTTAGAAGGAATTAAAAAAACCCACCATCCGAAAATAAAAATAGCAACCTCAAGTCCAATCCAAAATCAAATTGTGTTTCTAAGTAAACTCAATCAGCTATTTAGCCTAGCCAAAGCAAACAAAAACGAAGAAATTTACGATTTATTTAAAGAAATCATTCCAGAATATCAAAAACACATTGATTATATTTCGATTACCAAAAACAATTAAACCATACATATGGAAAATGAACTAACAGAAACAGAAATTCGCACATTAAGAGATTTTAAAATTCAACTTTTCGATAGTTACTGGGATAAATTCCCAACTTTTTATTTACATGTCCTACCCCACCCAAATTTGGAAATGGGGAAAAGAGGACTCGTTGGAAATGAAAAGGAGTCAGGAGTTGTCCTTGCTTTTGGCTCAACTGCGGTCAGAGATATTTCTTCTCAATTGGATTACCTTTATGCAGAATTACAATTTGGATTTAGTTGGGAAAAACTGATTATTCCATGGGACTGCGTGTTTAGAATTTATGACAAGGGGCAAAATGCGATTACCCAACTAAAAATTCTAACAGACGAGTTAGACTTTAGTAAATCAGGCGAAACAAAGCCCAAAAAACAAGAAAAGAAAAAAGAAATAACTGAATCAAAAGTGATTTCAGTAGATTTTACAGCAAGGAAAAAAGAATAAAAATGCATAAGTTTAAATGGTTAGTTGCCGGAGACATAGACGGCTTCTTTGGATTGATGTTGGATAATCTTTTGCAGCTTCTTGTGTTAACCGCGCTGTGTGGTTTCGTTTGTGGAATGCCAGCAGAGTTTATATTTGGAGTTGTATTACCCGGTGTAGGTATATCGCTATTAGTCGGAAACATCTTCTATGCACTCCAAGCAAGAAAACTAGCAATCAAAGAAAATAGAGATGATGTAACCGCACTTCCCTATGGGATCAATACGATTTCCTTGTTTGCTTTTATCTTCTTTGTAATATTTCCTGTCTACAAAGCAACTGGTGATTACAAAACAGCTTGGAAGATTGGACTATTAGCAAGTTTTATAAGTGGACTAATAGAATTTTTCGGATCTTTCGTAGCAAATTACATTCGTAGAGTTACACCTCGTGCAGCTTTACTCTCTGCCTTGAGTGGAATCGCTATTACCTTCATATCAATGGAATTTATGATCAAAACTTATAAAAGTCCGTTAGTTGCTTTTTTGCCGTTTGGAATTATTCTGCTACAATACTTTGGGAAGTTTAGATACCCATTTCATATCCCTGGTGGTTTCTTATCAATAGCCGCAGGAACTGGAATTGCCTGGCTTTCTGGTTATTGGGGAAAACCAATGATGAACGGAGAAGTTTTATCAAAATCCTTTGAACAAGCGGGGCTTTTTCTGCCGTCTCTAACAGTCACTGATCTTTTCGATGTATTTACTTTAAAGAATATCAAAGAATATTCCTCTGTTATTTTGCCAATGGGTTTGTTTAATGTAATTGGTTCTTTACAAAATATAGAATCTGCCGAAGCAAGTGGGGACAAGTTTGAAACTAGAAGTTCTTTGCTGGTAAACGGAGCAGGAACAATCCTAGGCTCTTTTTTTGGATCTCCTTTTCCTACAACGATTTACATTGGTCATCCTGGCTGGAAGGCGTTAGGCGCAAGAGCTGGCTATTCTGTGCTGAATGGAATTTTTATGACAATCCTTTGTCTGTTTGGTTTAATGAGCGTTGTACAGGCATTAATCCCTGTTGAAGCAGGAATGGCAATTATTCTTTGGATAGGAATTATCATAGGCGCGCAGTGTTTTGAGACTTCTCCAATGCGTCATGCGCCAGCGATCATTCTTGGTCTTTTTCCAGCTCTCGCCGGCTGGGGAGTTTTGCTTGTGCAAAGTGTATTTAACTTTGCAAATGGAGAATTAGGCAAAATCCTTGCAAAAGAAAATATCACAACAGCTTACTCGATTACAATGGAAGCAGTTCCAGGAGATTTAGAATTTTTACCATATTCTCTTTCAGGAATTTTGGCATTGTCGCAAGGTTTTCTTTTGGTCTCTATGATCTGGGCATCTATTTGTGCATTTATCATCGACAAAAATTTTAGAACAGCTTCCTATTGGTGTCTAACAGCGAGTATCCTTTCCTCGGCTGGAATTATTCACGCTTATAAATTATCTGGAAATGCAATTCTAAATGAATACAGTTTTCCTGCAAATTTTGAATTCATTGTCGCCTATTTACTATTAGCCGTTTTACTTTTTGGAGCATCCCTAGTTACACAAAATGAAAAATGACCTAATAAAAGACAATCCTCAATTCAGAGTATTAGATGAAGAATTGACTCGACCGATTCCGAATTTCCGAAAGGTACAAGAGGCTATTTCTAATATACCTCCGGCAATTCTTTCGATGGCGATTTTGGAAGACGTTGGATTTACTTATCTAATTGATTATTACCTAAGACATATGGATATGCAAATTGTTAGAAAAGTTTTACAAAATCCTATGTTTAGCCACGAAGCTTTAGTAGAACTTTTTTACTGCCAAGTTACCGCTTATCACAAAGCAATTTTACAAAAAAAACCTCTACCTGAGTTAGTTAGCTCCTACTGGACTACTCTTTCCAAAGCAGAATACGCCATCATTTTTAAAAACTTAATTGTGAGAACAAGTAGCATTCAAGTCACAAAGACTATTTTATCTAAAGTAGATTTAGTGTATCTTCGAATGATGACCTCTTCTGGCACAATCAAATCCGATCGAATTTTGAATTTTTTTAAAAAACTAGGACCCGAAATTCAAAAGCTGGCTGCACAAGATATGCATATTTATGATTTTGCATTTGATCTTGCAGTGGCAAATTCGGATGACGACTTTCTTGCATTTCTGGATGAATACACTGTGGTCTTCGTACAACTGCGCCTTGTGTCTTCGTTTGTAGACGAAATTGAATCGGAAATAAAAAGAAATCATGGCTTAAAACTTCCCTATTTTCAAATTTTACAGATCGCGAGTAATATTCCATCTGATTGTTTGAAAATTTCACTCGAGGTTTTTTTAGAAAAAGGCTGGATTAATTCAAATGAAAGTAAAGCAATTGAAGATTATTGTAATAATGCGAAATCATAAAAGTCTAACTAGTAGGAGTTACTTATAACATGTGGTTCAAACGAATTGGTTTATTTTTTGTAATCAATATCTTAATCATGGTGACGATTTCGATCATCACTAGTGTATTTGGTCTGGGTGGATACATATCTGCCAGTGGTTTAAATATGACCTCCCTCTTAACCCTCTGTTTGATCTGGGGTATGACGGGTTCTCTCATTTCCCTTGCTCTTTCCAAGATGATGGCAAAGTGGATGATGGGAGTGGAGATCATAGATGCAAGAGGTCCTTATGGTCACCTCTACACTTCAGTTCAAAGACTTAGCCAAGCAGCACGAATTCCAATGCCAGAAGTAGGGATTTACAATTCCCCAGAAGTAAACGCATTCGCAACAGGTCCAAGTCAATCTAGTGCGTTAGTCGCTGTATCAACTGGACTTCTACAAAGAATGAATGCAAATGAGGTAGATGGAGTGTTGGCGCACGAAGTTTCTCACATCGCAAACGGGGATATGGTAACGATGACACTGATCCAAGGTGTGGTAAACGCATTTACTATGTTCCTTGCAAGGGTGATTAGTTATGCAGTTACAGTAGCCATGAGTCGAAACGATGATGACAGTTCTTCTTTCAGCTCAGGACTGTATTTTGTAATTACACTCGTATTAGATATTATATTTAGTATTTTAGGATCTATCGTAGTGGCTTACTTTTCAAGACAACGCGAATTTAGAGCAGATGCTGGCGGAGCGAAGTTAGCCGGACGAGCAAGCATGATTGCGGCACTAGAAAATTTACAAAGAACCTTTGATGCAGTTGAAGACAACCGAGCACCCAGCATGGCTTCTCTTAAAATTTCTTCTCATAAAGGCGGATGGTTTGCATTATTCTCAACTCACCCTCCTCTCGAAGAAAGAATAGCCGCTCTTAGAAGCGCGAAATAAAACACCTTTCTTTGTCGTGTGTGATCCCGCACACGACAAAATTTTTCTTAAAACAATTCCCTCATTTCTCGGTTAATCTCTTCTGCCTTTTGACGAGCCTTAACTGCAAAATCAGAACCGGTCGAATTAAAAATAATAGAACGAGAAGAATTAATTAAGGAATTACGAGCGCATACTTTCATTAATTCGCTAAGATTTCCACCTTGTGCCCCATAACCTGGAATCAAAAAGGCTAACTCTGGATAAGCCTTCCTAATCTGACCAAGTTCTTCAGGATGGGTTGCCCCTACTACGATTCCGACTTGGTCTTTAAATTTTAGATTCAGCGACTTACTCAAATTTGCCACTTCTTCATAAAAATTTAGTCCCGTAGAAGTTTTAATCTTTTGTAAATCTTTAGAGGTAGGATTAGAAGTGAGGCAAAGCAAAAAAACCGCATGGTCTTTGTATTCCAAAAATGGTTCAATGCTATCAGAGCCCATATAGGGAGAAAGTGTAACAGTATCCACTTTTAAATCACCAAAATAATACTTGGCATATTCTTTTGCGGTATTCGCCAGATCTCCTCGTTTGACATCTGCGACAATCGAAACATGCGGATAATTGGATGTAATGTGCCCGACTAAATTTTCAAACTGTTCTATCCCACGAAATCCAAATCGTTCAAAAAAAGCAATGTTTGGTTTATAGGAAACAACAATGTCATGAGTGGCATCTACGATTTCTTTACAAAAGGTAAACTGTGGTTTGTCGGAAGTCTTAATACTGGCAGGCAACTTTTCCCATTCAGGATCAAGTCCTAGACAAAGTAAGCTTTGCAATTGGTTTGATCTAGTAGTAAACTTTTCGTAAAATTTCATTTTAAATCCTTGTTGTTTATTTTATGCAGAAAGCGGTTTATAGCGAATATCCTCACCTGTATCTAAGATACCTCGTTTCATCTCAAGAACGGAAACACTCTTAGCACACAATTGTTTTTTGATGTGATCCAATGCCAAACGATTATCAATGACATCTCCACAAGTAAAAATATCTACAGCACAGTATCCATATTCAGGCCAAGTATGAATCGCAAAATGAGACTCCGCAACCACCACAATCCCAGTCACACCATGAGGACTAAACTTATGGAAAACAGTTTTAACAAGTGTAGCACCTGAAATTTCTACTGCTTCGATCATCAATTTCTCGATTAAGTCTTGGTCGTTAATGATCTCTCTATCACAATCATAGTATTCCGCAATAGAATGTTTCCCTAAAACGTTTAACGTTATACCTTTTTTATCGAATTCCTTATCGGTGTCCTCGGTGTTCATCGGTGGTAATCTTTTAAATGCCTACGATTTCATCCCAAATTTACGTTTCAATAATTTTGATGCGTATTCCCAAGCCAATTTCAAGACCTTCTTATTAAAAGAAGAATTTGAGAAGATGTAGGTAATCGGAATTTCCCGCACAGTCCCACCATTGGAATAAGTTAAATACAATGCTTCCATATGAAAATCAAAGGCAACTGATTCCAACTGTGCATTTGCAATTCGAGTAAACGCATCTTTCGAATAACGCCTGTAACCCGAAGTGCAGTCACTGAGATTCGGACCTAAAATATCAAAGAGTCCCTTCGAGAGGCAATAGTTAATTAACCGCGCTGCCCCAAAAGAAATCACTCTCCGATAAAACGGAACTCCCTCGACCTTCGCACGTTTTCCAATCACAAGATCATTTGGCGGATAATTTAGAAACTTCGGCAACTCATCAGGATTATGCGACATACCCGCATCCATCGTAATCACATAGTCATACCCCTTCTCAAGTGCAAACTTCATTCCATCTTGCACTCCTCCAGGTATATGTGTATTCTTCTCGTGCCTAACAGTAAATAGCCTGTTGGGATAAGCACGCTGTAAACCTTTGATGATCTCAGGAGTTTTGTCCTTCGATGCATCATCCACCACGCACACATCTGCATGTTTCACCNNCGTCGAAAGGCTAAGAAATTATTCAAATGGGAAATAAATTGAATAATTTCTTGTCGAATTTTATTTTTTTTATCTATTGAAGTATCAGTTTCAATTTTTTCCAAACCTCGAATGAACTCATCAATAACAGTCTTTCTTCTTTGGTTTAGTTCCAATCTATCCAATCCAATTTCAAGAATTGTATACNNTACTTTTCAGATAATGAATTTATATTGGATAAATCATTTGAATCAAAATCAACCTTAGTTCCACTGATTCCAAACTTATTTCCCTTTCCGACTCCGCCTACCTGCGGGTTATTGCATTTACCGCACGCATAAAATAGATTATCCCACGAAAAGGCTAACCAATAGTATTCCCCCTTGGGACGATAATGTTCGACAGTTGTTGGTCTAGTTGAGTTTGTAAATTCTGATTCACAGTATCCACAATTTCTATATAGTTTATCTAGCTTTTCTTTTATATCAGGAGTTTTATACCTTTCATCAACTGGATTATTACGCTTACCCTTACCTTCTTTATTTCTGATGTTATTATAGTCTTTTTCCTTAATAACTTGCAATCTATATTGATGAGTCAGATTACTTTCTTCATTCGTTTCTGAATCTGAATTAGGGACTCGTAGAGAGATTGGAATGTCATTAAAGTCTTTATTAATTTTAATCAAACACTTTCTCCCTTACTCAATATCAATGCTTCATTGATGATCTGATCAATTTCATTCTCAGTAAAAAGTTTCTTCCCCTGCTTTCTTTTTTCGTCCATATACTCAGAAACTTTTTTGTATATTTTACTATGAAGCGAACTGTCATTAGTATCCAAGTCTTTTGAATTAGTTTTCATAGCCGCCGTTTCTAAATCAAAAAGAGGTGACGTTATAATGATATTAGCCATTGCATTAGAAAAATCTTTTGTATAGTATGGCTCACTAATTTTAGTTACACCTTCTTCTTTATACACTTTATAAATTACTGAATCATCTGATGCACCCAGAATTACAATTGGGCTATGAGTTGTAAAAAAGAATTG
>DDBL01000158.1:0-1033 GCA_002333425.1 Leptospiraceae bacterium UBA2033 | reverse complement strand
ATGAGTAATTGCGTTGCTTCCTGGGTTGGTATTCCAAAATATTCAGTTTTATTTTTTTCATTATATAGCTCTTTTAAAAGTAATGACTTCAACCATTCAACTGGATTACGAAGACTAACCTCTCTGTCAAACAATGTCATGAATCCATATTCTTCTATTTTCGGGAAATTAATATTACCTCTGTTTACTCCATAAGCATAAATATCTTTTAAGAATTTATAATCGATTCCCTGAGAGTATTCGTTATTATGCGAATCAATTGCTTTACATGAAAATTTACCTTCATTAATAGAATCAACAACGCTTCCTGTAATTTCTTTTTTTAACTTCTCATCATATTGAATAAAATTATATAAGAATGATATTAGAATTGCTTGTAATAAAAGAGTTTTACCATTTCCGTTTTCCCCTAAGATAAAAACCTCATTGAAGTCTTTCAAATTTTTAAGGCTAATATTATTTATACTGAAATAAGATCCAATGTTAATAGAATCTAGATACTCGTTTCGTATAATTGTATGGAAAATTTGATAACGCGTTTCAGGCTTCGTTATTTCCAAAAATGAATCGCCCCAACTTCCTACACCATCGCCTCTTGGTAAATCAATAATAAATTCATTTTTACTAATCCAATTAATAGTTAGTTCGCCATTCTCTTGTTCTAAATTTGAAATACTCTCTACTATACCAACCGCAAGGATTTTTATTTTTTCAAAGTCTTTAATTTTAAGAGCAATTAGATCTCCGATCTTTACTCTACTAAGTATCGTGTAAGTTTTCTTTGCAATATTAGATTTATCACTTCTCGTCCAACGATTTATCCATTTATTTTGATTTAAAAAATCCTGAATTTGCTCCGTACTATATACACCACCAGCAAAGTATTGTATTTCATTTTCTTCCTCTTCCATAAAATTCTCCTAACATCTACCGACTAACTCTAATTTGCCCCATTCGAGAGCCTCAGGGTGACACACACAATCATCCCGAAAAAGGGTTGAATGTATTCAACCCCTACGACAAACCACCGTTA
>DDBL01000121.1 GCA_002333425.1 Leptospiraceae bacterium UBA2033 | reverse complement strand
AGGGAGCGTTTGCATAGATAGACATAGATTTTTTCAGAATTCTAGGGAACAGTTTCAAAAAATGAAATATTCATCACCGATAAAGGAAATTAACTTTTTTCTAATTCCTTTTGTAATGTCTAAAGCAATAACAGCTTCTTCTTTTTCTGCATTCTCTCCTGGATAACGAAAGTTAACCCCTGCTCTGGTTAAAAACTTTAAATCGTTTGCTTCAAAAGAAAAAGCTGGGTTTATCTTTTGAAGATATTCCTGTAGCCTTAATAGATTATGCGTATAATCAAAACTTACCTCTGACTTTATTAATAAAGCTTTCATTAATTTTTCAATACATTGCTCACAGTGATAACAAACAGCATCGTAATTTGGAAAGTCTGTAACTTTTATCTCTCGATTCGCAGTTCGAAAATCGCCTTCTGCTTTAAATACCCACTCTTTAACTATTTCGTTCATAGAGTATTTTACCTTTGGTCAATGCTTCGCGAATAAGAGGATCACCTAGTCTAAACCTTTTTCGGGTATCCTCTGGAGTTCGGGCAAGAATATCAATTGGAAAATTGACATCTAAACTTTGGTAAATTTCAAGTGATTTGTAAAAATTCTTACCAGTAAAAGGTAAAATGATTAAAAGATCTAAATCTGAATTAGAGGAAGGATTCCCATAAGCATAGGAGCCAAATAGCACAATTTTTTCAGGAAAAAATTTCTTTATAATTTCTTGGCTTACCTGACTAATCTCTTCATTCGTAATCATTCTGGTCAAGAGTGGTTTGCTTTTTTGAAAATGCAAGAATATTTTTAGATCAAACTTTCTTTAAATCTCGAAGTTCCTGTTGAGAAGTTTATTTAGATTAACCCCAACTCCTCTGCGATGTCGCGGGTGAGTTTGGAGAGGGGGCGTTATAGTTTCTTGACGCAATTGCTTTTTTATTTAGCCATTCCGTCTTTCATTTCCTTTAATCTTTTTATTTCTTTTAAATTTGTTTTGCCATTTTCTAAAAATTGGTTTAGAATCTTTGGAATTTGCAAAAGATAATCCGCCTTTTCTTCTTCTGATAATTTTTCAAATTCTTCTTCAGTTAACCCACGGATTGATTTTATTTCTTCACTATTCGATTCCATATTCTCCTCAACTTGAAAGAATTCTACACGACCATCACCCTTCGATCCGGAAATTCTTTTTCCGAATCGGCTTTTTATTTTGTGACTATTCTACATTAACCCCAACTCTTCTGCTATGTTGTGGGTCGGTTTGGAGAAAGGGACTAACTATTTTTTTTTCTTGGCACAGGTACTTTAATTTTAAATAAAAAAGGAATACTTTCACTTGCATTGATTGCAAAGTCAAGATTAATTGGAGGATTGCCTATATCACTAATTTCAGGGTAAAGCAAGAACATTTTTTCTGGATAATCTTGTTTGTCGCCCGTCATACCAAGTTCTTCTAAAACATACTTATGTCTAGAATACCAAGCCATTTGTTTTAAATCTTCTTTATAATCTGAAAATTTATATTCTGTTTTGTGCCCTTTATATTTTGCATCCAGAATATATTTTCTATTTTTTATTAAAAAATCGGGTCTAGCTTTAGCCTCATCACCTAAATCATTCCCTTCTCCTAGTCCGTAACCTGCCCACAAATCCGAATATTTATCTCTTAATAATACCTCGCAGTATCTTTCAAATAGCTCATACATACAAATAGCAAATGGATGTATCTTGACTTTTTTACTCTCTTCTTCTTTTAACTCTTGGGTTGGATCAGCACCTAACATATTTAGAATCATTTTTGCATATTGGTGAGGTTCTTTGTAACTTGAGTAATTTCCTTTATAACGTATATTCAAAAAGTCTCTATTTGTAATCGGCTTTAAATCTACATTAGAAAGGCTAGCACGTATTACCCTCGACCAGTCCCAAAGCTTTGAATAAGAACCTTTATTAAAATTACTGTTACGAGCAATATATTGAACACATTTCTCCAAAGCAGCCACTAGAATTTGATTTTCTCTACAATTATCTGAAATAATTTGAAACTGGGAATAAATTCTATCAGGTCTTGCTTTTACTATATTTTCTCGAATGTGTGAAGAAAATAGAACACGACCTTTTGTTTTTCCAATTAAATTTTCGTCTGTCCGAATAAAATTTTTTCTTAGATGTCGTAAACAAAGTTTATGCGTGCTTTGTAAAAATATTCCAATGATAAACCACAAAAAATCTTGTGCTTCTTTTACCTCGATTGGTTCTTGCTCCGGCCAACAGAAAAATACATTGCCTAAATGTTCTGCTACAGTTGAATTCTCCGTGCACTTGAGATACATCGAAAGATAATCCATGTCTTGGAATTTTGGAGTAACCTGGATTGCCAGCTTTTTTTCTTTAAGCCATGTAAGTCCAACAAAATTTCCAGGCATTAAATTATTTTGATACCAGCAAAATCCTAACCTACTAGCATCATGAACCAAGTCATTTTTATCCGATATAAAATTTTCAAGAGCAGGCTTTAATTCTGAGAGGGCGTTTTCCCGTTCTTCATTCTCTAACTGTAAATAGCCTTCAAAAATTTTGCACTCAGAATAACGCTGTGCCTCTTTAAATTGAAAAGTTTTCATTATGTTTTAAATTTATTCTCTAGTTCTTGAACTTGTTTTTTAGATTCACCTATCAATATGCCATCTTTAATGTATTCTTTTAAAATTGGTATGATTTGGTATTTAATTTTGATATTTAGCTCCTCTTCATTCGGTGCCAAAAAATAAGTATGACCAATTTGGACGTCCTCCGCATCAAAGTCCCGAGAAAGGGTTTCGCTCTTCTTAAATAAATCATCTACTAAAGTCCAAATTCCGTCCTGTCCAACTACCTTTTCTTTTACATCGTTGGGAATAGTATTTTGTCTTTGTTCGTAGTAAGCTTCAATTATTTTTTTTTCTGGTAGTAATGAAACAAATGCAAATCTTCTTCTAACAGCATAATCAATATGCCCAATCGAGCGATCTGCTGTATTCATAGTGCCGATGACATATAGATTATCAGGAACTATCAAAGACTTTGTATCTCCTATCTTATAGGGAATTTCAATCGAAGCTCCTCGATATTCCAACCCATAAATTAATTCACCTAATACTGCCGCGACATTTGCACGATTTATTTCGTCGATGATCAATACGAATTTTTTCACATTGTCATCATTAGCTGATTTAGCTCTTTCTTTTTCTTTCTGAGCAGCATCAGCCATTTCTGCAAAGATGCGGTTAACCGTATTATACTCCGGCTGCTTTGATTGCTCACCCGTGCTAATCTGAATCCCTCTTACAAAATCTTCATAATTATAAGAAGGATGGAATTGAATAATAGACCATTGTCCTTCATATTTACCATTTCCATCTGATTTGAATTTTAGATCAGCAAATGCACTCGCTTCATTTTTTTCTTCTTTATCAACTTCCTCATTGATATCAATATTAGGAGTATCTTTCAAAATTATATGAGCGGCAATTCTTTTTGCTTGGTAAGTTTTACTTGTTCCCGGCGGACCTTGGAGGATAATTTGTTTACGAGTTTCTAGGAGTTTTAAATAATTTTGAAATTCTTTCATTTTGTCAATTTCCTTAAATGCATTTTTAATATTTGTTTCGAGGTTCGGAGAAATAAATGTTCTATAGCCAAAATTTGGATGCAAAGAAACCCTTTTTAAAATATCATTCTTTTTATCCCACTTAAACACCAGTTTTGAAAACCAGTCTTTATCTATTGGATTTCCTTTAGAGTTAATATATTCTTTAATTAATAAAAGTATATCATGTAAGTGATTGTTATTATCTAAATTTACATAATACCGTGGTGATCTACCTTCCTGAGAAATTGATAAAATTTTTTCATATATTTCTTTAATTAACATTAAAAAATCAGCATCATCCGTGATATCAGGAAAAACATCTTTTTCCATACTCGGATTCTCTTCGCTATCTTTTGGCCACTTATGCTTTTCGATATCAAGCCAAAACACAGGACTTCCAAAATACTCCTCAATTTCTTCTGGATTTTTTACATCATCCGTTTGAGAAATATTTTTATAATAAAGCTTTTTAGTAGTATAATTTTTGTTTTCATATGTATACGTAGCTTCCACAACTTTTTGACCATCGTGTAATTCTTGAGGGTTCGTTACATCCTTGATATCCACCGAAATCTTATTAAAAAACTCAATTAATTCTATTGTCTCTTTAATATCCATAAAGTATACTTAAATCATTATCATTGTTTTCGTCAAACCCAAACCGATACTTGGGGCTAAAATTAAACCCCTGATGATAAATATTCTTATAATTCTCAATCCAAACGTAAAGTAATTCCATCAGGATAAATTAGAATTATCCGCTTGCGTTGAAAAGTAAAAAATGTCTGAACTGTGATTTTTGTGATTGGGGTGATGACTATGATTATGGAATAAGAAATATTTTTTGCTTTTCTTTATTAGGGCACATTCGATAGAAATTTATTGTATTCACAATAAATTCACTCGCTATCGCTAGTGACCAACTCATCCCAATCACAAAAATCATACAAACTTGCACTGAGTAGCGAAGCGTATCGAATGTGTCAAAGTTCAGACACTAGCACTCTTTCTATTTTGATAAATTTTCCTTTAACCAAGGATAAATTTTTTCTGCAAAAAATCTATGACCTTCTTTTGTTGGATGACCGTCTTCTGGGATCGCAAGGCTTGCAGGGTTTAATGTGTGGTATTCTCTCACTAAGTTTTTCATTGATAGGTAAGGGATTTGTTTTTCAGAAAAGTATTTTTCTAATTGTTCCTCTAGAAGATTTGTAGACTCCGTGAATGTTGGATCAAATCCTGACTCGTAAGGTTGGTAGGTGAGGTTTACAACAAGGAATGGAATTTTTCTTTTATTAGTTTCCTGTTGGAGATAATCGTAATAATGCGCAGTCATTTTCCACGCTGTGTCAACTACAGATGGATGAAGAAAAGAAAGGGATTTAAAAGCTAATTGTTCCGGTGTGCTAATTTTTTTGATTAGTTTAGAGTTTTGTTTTATTATTTTTTCGATTTCATTTTTGGGGCGAATGTATTTATAGAAAAATACATATCCTACTTGAAATAACTTTGATTTAAAAAACAAACTAGAAGTAGATTCTACGCAAAAAATGTTAGGATTTTCCAAAACGGGATAATCATTGTAGTGAATTTCAACTCTTCTATCATCCGCTAAATCGTTTTCATAAGTAGCAAATAAAATAACATCGGGATCTAATTGAAAATAACGCGGCAAATTCAAAGCTTGGTAAGCTAATCCAGCACCTTGCGTTCCTGCGTTAATTACTTCCCAGTTTTCTTGTTCTAATTTTTGTTTAAGAATATAGACGTAGGTTTCTTCGTAGTTGACTCCGTGACCTTCTGTTACCGAGTCTCCAACGATCAAAAGTCTTTTTTTTCCGACTTCTTTTTTCGATTTTATTTCGTTATCCCTTAGCCCCAGAGAATTTATTTTATAGTCAACTGAGAAATGTTTTCCTTGTTGTTTGTATTGTGAGTATGGAAGGTGGCTATGAACATAAGGTTTAAATTTGATGATGTGCGGATTTTCTTTTAAAACGTTTTGAATTTTGCTTTCAGGTATTACATCTAAAAGACCTTTGAAGAAAATTCTAGAAAGTATTTCGCCAGTCAATCCAAGAAAAAGTATTAGGAAGATAGACATGAAAATATAAAAAAAATACTTTTTTTTAGGATTCATATTTTTNNTCATTGCGCCCACGTTGTCTTGCTTGCGTTAACTGCGTGTTATTCTTTAGAATTGTATTTGTTATATCTTTGACTAATTTTTTATACTCATTCATATTCTCTAAACTGGGAGAAGCTAAAAAACGTTTTTCCATTTCGGGGAGTTTTTGCCAGAGTTCGTTGATCTCACGAGTTTGTTCTTTGTCAGAGGGAACGATAGATTCAAGAATAGAAAGAAANNTGGTTGCTTTCGGTTTGTCTGTGTTAATAGAAAATTGCATTAGGGGTTAACCGTGCATTTGCCTTCAAAGAGGACTCCCTCTTCGATTAATAATTTGGGAGTGATTACGTCTCCGTATAATTTACAAGTGGCAAGAAGTACAACTCTTTCGGAAGCGTAGACGTTGCCTCGAATCTCTCCACCTGCTACAACAACGCGAGCTCTAATGTCTGTGTCGACTACTCCCGTTTTGCTGATGATTACTTTTCCGTCTGTTTGAATTAGACCTTTAAATTTTCCGTCGATTCGGATTAGTCCAGAAAGTTTGAATTCACCATAAAATTCAGAGCCTTCTCCGATAATGCTATTGACTGAAAATTCTTCTTGTTCTTCGTTCATGTTTTTTTACCTAGTTCTGTACCTGATTTAAGAAGGAATAAGGGTTTAAAGGATTTGTGCCAACATGCACTTCATAATGCAAGTGGAATATCGAACTACCAGAAGTTTTTCCGACATACCCAAGCACATCACCTTTTGAGACAATTTCGCCTTTTTTGATTTGAAGTCTTTCTAAGTTGGAGTAAATAGTTCTCCAACCATATTTGTGGACTATTTTAAGATAGTATCCCGTTGACTCTGTATAACCAGTTTCATAAACTTCTCCGGGTGCGGTCGCTACAACTTCTGTCCCTGGAAATGTTCCAATATCAATTCCAGTATTAATTACTTCGCGTCCTGTAATGGTAGAAAAGTATTTTCCAAAGGGAAACAAGATGTAACCACGAGTAGGCCAAAGAGAAGGTGTGTTTTTAATTATTGACTTTCGTTGTTTGATAGTTGCGATAATTTCTTTTGTTAATTCTGCTGATTTTTGTAAATTATAAATATCTGATTTTAGAGTATAAGTTTCAGGAATGATATCAGAATTAGTATCAAAAACGCCAAGGGGCAACTTTGATTTATCCCCAGAGCTAATACGAGAAGGATCACCACCGAGTTTGATATAAAGTCTAGATATTTTTTGGTAATAGTAAGAACTCATGTCGTGTAATAAATTCATTTCAGATTTGAGTTTTAGAGATTGTTTTTGAAAGTCCGTACTAGAAATTTCGAGTTCATCCATTTCGTGAACTTTCCCGCTATAACCAAGGACAGTAATTGCAGAAGCGGCTAACACAAAAGAAACCGCTAAAAAAAATAAAGTAATTGTTTTGTATGTAATACTTATTTTAAAACTAGGTTTTTCATTGTGTGGAATTACCATCACAGTCAGAAATTCTTTTCTCTTTTGCGTAATACGATTCTTAGATAGAACAAAGAATCGTTTTACATTTCCAAATTCCTCTCGAATTTTCCGGTAAACGGTTTTAAAATAAAGTTTTAAATTGAGCTTCACTATCTAATCCAACATCATTAAGTTAAGGATTATTCCGGTTATTTTACAACCTTGAGGTCACGTAACTTTAGGTTGTCTCTATTTAGAACACGAATCGAAACTTCAGAATCATCAGTACCGCGTTTTGTTAGATAGATTTTATTTTTCTTAAATGCGATTTCACAATCTGGATTGATTGGATCACTACTTCTCATTTCAAACGTTAAGTCATCTTTAAATTGAGCTAAATAATACTTTCCGTCTTTAAATTCTACTGCATAGATTTTTCCACTTTGTTCTTTGACAAAAGATCTCCAGAAAATTATTTCATTTGTTTGTCTGATTAGTTTCAAACTGTCTTTGTCTAGTAGAGCCAAATGATGAGTATCCGTCTTTAACATATCATTGTCTTTGAAGCTCATTACAACAACGCCGGTTCCTAGTTCTTTGAATTCTTTTCCGCAAACTTTTTTAAAAGGACTTTGGAAAAGTTCATCGTCATTTTCTGTATCCACAGCCCACATTTCTGAGCTATAATGACCTTCGGCTAAGAACTCTTTTACTTTCAAAAATACAATTTTTTCACCAACTACGTTATCGCTGTTTTCTACTTTGTCTTTTTCTTTGGCTTTTAGTTCGACTAATTCCTTGTGCATCTTTTTGATTTCTGTTTTGGTTGTAGGTATTTTATCGACTACCGTTTTGGCAGGGGGATTTGATGTTGTTTCTTTCTTAGGAGTTTCCTTCTTTGGTTCCTCTGCTTTTTTAGGCTCTTCTACTTTCTTTGGTTGTTCTGGAGTTTTGGTTTCCTTGACTACTGGCTTATCGGTAGTAACCTCTTTAGTAGGAACTGATTTAGTTTCATTGACAACTACTGATTTTGCTGTTTCTTTTTTAGGTTCTTCTATTTTTGATTCTTTTGTAGTTGTAGGTTTTTCTTCTTTTTTAATTTCTTTAACAGTTTCTTTTATTGGAAGTTTTTCTACGATAAGAGTAGGTTTCTCTTCTTTTGTGGTAGTATTTTTTGAAATTTCTTTTGTTGGAGGAGTTTCGTCTGGAACTTTTTTAGATTCTTCTTTCTTTATTTCTTTGGTAGAATCATCAGGAACTAAAGTTTTTTTCTCATCCGTCTTATCAGTATTATCCTCTTCTTTTTTAGAGTCATCTTTTGAGTCCTTAGTTTCCTCTATCTTAGTTGGAGTTTTGATATCAGAGCTTGGTTTATTTTTCTCGGGCTGTTTAACTTCTGACTCAGTAAAGGGTGAATCCTCTTTATCCTTCTGGATTCTAATTTCGATATTTTTCTTTTCTTCTTTGATTATAGCTTCGTCGGATTTGGAAGATTTTTTTTCTTCTGTAGACTTACTTGTGTTAGTGATATTTTCCTTTGGCATGTCCGAGCTAGGAATTTTTTCTTTGGTGATTTTAATTTTTTCTTTTTCAGTTACTGGAGTTTTCTCATTGGTAGGAGTTTCTTTTTTATCTTCCGGTTTTTTTTCGGAAATGTCTTCCGTGGATTTAGAAAATCCAGCAGACTTGATTGGAATTACGATTTGTGTATTACCAGGCCAGTCACTGAATTTTTTGCCTATACCAACTTTGTTTTTATTTAAAGCAGCGACTAGAGATTTCGTATAACGCTTTTTGATACGGTCTAATTTCTGACGATTTTGTGCGTTGTAATACAAAACTTCCATTACAAGTATATCTGCATTTTTCTCCGTGTATTCGAAGGAAGTTTGAATGTAGGAATTTAGGATTCGTTTGATAGAATTAATATGACCATAGTTTGCGTTTTTATTGAGGACAAGAATATCGCCTCCAAATTTTCCTGGTTCATCTGAATAAAATCTTTGAAGAGTAAAACCTTTGTAGTTAATAGGTTTGTCTGTTTCAATCACTTGCGCGTGAAGACCTTTGCCTATCTCAACTTCGATTGCTTTTCGTTCGGGTGTTGCAAACTTATCAGAACGATTCTCGAATTTTGTATAGGGAGATTTACGAATTTCTTCTTCACCAAGAACAACTTTTGATTGAGCCGCGAGAGAAGTTTGTAGAAAAAAAACAAAGCAGAGTAGGTATAAATATTTCATAGGTTTATTCATTATCAGGTGTATAATCCTAGGTTGCAAGTACAATGCAATCCTTTTTCTTGTGTAGTTTTTTTGGGCGTTGCGGCGTGCATTATCGTTGTAAGGGGTTATGTAAAAGCAAAGAAATACGGGCACAGATTATAATGCAGGGCTTATCCCTGCATCAATCAAATTTTTCGTTTTTTTTAAATGATGATCGACTTAATTGGAGTCAATGGATCAAATTTAGACATGATGTAGATAAATATTTTCTTGATGTTGTGGGTAAGGTAGACGAGACCTGCTTCAAGATTGACTTTAGCTTTACCTCGTAAAAGATACCTTCGATTAGCCGCATTCCATTTTCGATTTGCGAATACGGTTTCGACATCGAAACATCTTTGCTTTTTTAATTTGATTTCTTTGTCTGATTTTAAGTTTTCTCGAACTATTTTTTTATGTTCTTCTAATTTTGGATTTACGCTTAAGGTTCTAAACTTAGCAGTTGTGCAATATGCGGCTATTGTACATTTGCCACAGGAAGATTCTTCTGCTTTGTAGATTCTGGTAGTTTCTTTGTATCCTGTTTTAGTTTCTCGAATTTGCGTATGGCTGAATATTAAATTTTGCTTATTTATACATTGAAAGGAATCATTCGAGGAATCATAAGTAAAATCTTTCAACTTGAATCTGTCTCCCATTTTGTTTTCAGAATGATACCCTTGAAATTTTACGAAATTTTCAATTTCCTCTTCTTTCAGATAATAATAGTTTTCCGCACTTCCATATCCTGCGTCTGCGATAATTGCTTCTGGTTTCTCTCCTAAGTTATGAATCGCTCCGTTTGCTAACTCTTTAAAACTTACTGTATCCGCTGCATTTTGACTGATTACATAATCAACTACAAAGCCGTTTTCAGTAGCTATTCCCTCGTTGTAAGCAGGTTTTATTTCCTCACTTCGTTTCATCTTCATCGCAGAAGCATCATTATCCGTTGTTGAATAACTATTCCTATCACCCAATATTTCCTTTTGTTTTTCTAATTTTTCTTTGCGATCTAATAATTTTTCTGCTTTCTTCAAAACTTCCTTATCTTTCTTCGCATCTTCCTTTGTTACACGACCTTCTTTCAGAGAATTATTTATCTTATCCACATGAACGCTATATTTTCTTGCAATGCTTTTTCTAATTTTCGACTCGTATATATTTTCTTCACAAACCCAAGTAGCCATACTTTGAGCATCATACTTGGATGATATGCACTTACTCCACCACCTTTGTATTTCGATTCGATATACTCAATGTCCATCTTATCAACAATAACATGGATTAGCCGCGCAATATGATTCTTTGGAAGATAGTCCGATGTGCTCGGTGGAAACAAAAAATCTTGGCTCATTTCATACTTTTTGTATGTAACCTTATTATGTCTTGGTTTCTTCTTTTCTTTATCTGATGACTCTAATTCTAAATTATCCATATTTTGGATAATTTAGAATTAGCTCTTTTTTGGGGTACAACTTTATGCTTTTACACAATCCCAAGTCGTTTATTCTACTTCGATTCGAACAATGGTTTGAATTTATACCAATTCGCGTAGCCTAAGAATGAGTTTGCGAGTATCAAGAATACTGCAACAGGTAAATTTTGCGGATCTAAGTATAGATGAACGAAAAATATATTCACTATAATCGGCGAAAGCACAACCAATGCGAGTGAAACAAATCTTCCTGAAATTAAAGCAAGTCCGCAGATAAGCTCTGTTATCTTCACCAAGTTCATCATGTAACCAGATGCGGCTAACCCATCTTTACAATATTAAATCATTTGCATTTTGGCTAAATACGCTTCGAGTTTATCTAGATGTTGTTTTTGTCCTTCTAGTGCTCCATATTTTTCAACTACTACCTTTCTTTCTTCTGCTTTTTGGAATAACATTCGCATTGTAATTTTGGTTTTGCCATTAGCCTCTACGAAGTTAATTGTGACGTGGAACATTTTTGGATTTTCATAATTCCCATGATCGTAAACTAGTCGCTCTGGTTTGACTACTTCGAGATAAGTGATCTGATTTGGAAAATCAACTCCCTCAGCACTGTGCATCATAAATCGAAAAGTTCCGCCTACTCTTACATCCATTTCGTAAATGGTATTGGTAAATCCAGTCGGTCCCCACCAAAGGGCAGTATGTTTCGGATTTGTCCAGACTTCCCATACTAAATCCCTTGGTGCATCAAAAAGGCGAGAAGAAAATATTTCTTTGTCTACATTTTCCACATAGTCCTTGAGAGAAGTATGGATGATAAAATTCCAACCTTCAATAAAATTTCTTATCGCCAAATCAGGGTTATCCTTAGGAAATGAATTAATTCCCGTATGACTAAATTTCAGATGAGTCGAATTTCCTTCGCTTGACAATTCAAATCTCACAAAAGAAATTCCCGCATATCCATCATAACGCCAACTATAGATTAGCTCCTTGTTTGGAATAACTTCTGTTATCTCACATAAATGTAAGTATTGTCTATCAGGACTTGGACCACCAGTAAATTGAAACTGAAAACCAACCTCTGGTTTGAATTCTGCCAACTCAAAGTACCATCTTTGCATTTGGTCTTTATTTGTGATCGCTTTCCAGACTTGATCAATTGTGGCATCGAAAGTTTGGGTTAAAATAATATCTTGTTCTGTGTTGTTCATATTTTTCCTTTTTTAGGACAGGTTTGAAACCTGTCCCTACGGATTTGTTTATTGGGGTATTTCATATTTTCCCTGTATTGATTAATTCATTCAATTGCTCAAAACAAATTGTAATCCCTTCTTCAAATCCCATTTCCACTAATTGTTTCAATTGTTCTTCAGACGTTAGTTGCAACTTGAATTCGACTAATGTGCCGTTACTGGTTTTGGTGAAGGAATTTCTTCCTTTGGAATTGGGCAATTCGGAATTTACATTTCCATTTTCATCACAAAACACATCTTCCAAATCAATGAATTTATATTTCTCAATGGCAATATAATTCATTCTTCCCCAATGCTTTTCGCCTTCTGGTCCCACCATTGCATACAACCAAAATCCACCAACTCGAAAGTCCATAGATTTAGTTTCCGCTCTCCAAGGACTTGGTCCCCACCATTTGTCTAAAATTTTACTATCCGTATAAGCATTCCAAACAGTTTCTACGGGAGCTAAAAATTCTCTAGAAACTAGAATTGTTTTTTCTTTGAGGTCTTTTGTAACGTTAGTTGTGTTACTCATTTTTTTCCTTTAAATTTA
>DDBL01000219.1 GCA_002333425.1 Leptospiraceae bacterium UBA2033 | reverse complement strand
GTGGTAACTCTCTTTCCTCTTAAATTTTTCCAAATTCCATAGAGACTAATTAGAATCCAAAAAATTTCGATGATGAAGGAAGCTAGATTCCAACTGTAGTACAGAGAAAATAAAATCAGTATCGCTCCAAGTAGATTGATGAGAGAATACAAAAGCGAGCTAGAATTGATTCTATCTGTTTGGAGTAGGATGTAAGAAACTAAAATGAGGATAACTCCGATTATTCCGAATGTATCTGCGATTATTTGCATGATGAAACCTTACTCCAAGTATTTTTTTAATAGGTCAGGAAATATTTTTAATTTTTCCAAGATAAGAATAAACAGGAATATCCCCAAAGCGGCAAATGTCAATAAAACCCAAATAAGTAAATAGTATTTAACAGTCCATTCGAATGCAGTTTTTAGCCTTTCAACAAACGATTTGAACCAAGACTTACTTGCTTTTCCTGTTTCGGAGAGAGTAAATAGAACAGTACAAAATTCATTTTCCGTATCAAATTCGCCAAGCTTTACGCCTAACTTTTGGATAGACTCTTCTACTTCTAAAATTTTATTTTCTAGATTAATGAGTTCGTCTATTTTTCCACCTTTGCCTTTGAAAGAAATGAGTGCTGTTCTTGTTTTTTCGAGTGATTCTCTTTGAGCATTCAAATTGCTGTATTCATTTGTCTTATCTGTTTTGTGGATTTGGATAGATTCTAGTTTGCCTATTTTTTTAATTTCAAGAATCATCTCATCAAACTTGTCAGGATTTACCCCAATCCCTAAACTTAAAAAACGCCTTCCTTCCAGTCCATTATTGGATTCGTATTGGATAAGAGCTTTGAAATTTTGAATGAGCTCTCGAACTTTTTTTTCTTCTTTATCAAATTCATTTGTGCTAGAAGAAACAGAACCAACCTTTTCATATTTTTGATCAAACTTTTGTCCTGTTGGAGATCCCGCAAGAGTAAAGTCACTTTTTTTTTCACTGGCATAATTCTTTCGGGAAAAATCAGTATTATTCGATTGTGAAATAGGATTATAATGAGTAGAAGAATCTCCACTTACATCACTTGGATAAATGATGTATCCATAAATCAATCTGCAAAAAAATAAAACAGCAAAGGAAAGTAGGAAATAAAAAAAGTATTTTCGAAATTTATTTTTAAATAAGTTTTTTTCCATATTGAACCTCATTATTAGAATGAAATCTCATATTCGTAATTAGCAAATAAAGGTCTAGAAAAAACTAAAATATTTCGTTGAAAATCTATATCCCTAAGAAAGATTAGAAGTATGCAGCATCAAAACTCAAACTCAGGGATTCAACTTACGTTTAATTCATTAGCGGAAGAAAAAATCAAAGAATTACAAGCAATTATTGATGGGATTACTGAGCCATTAATATTGATAGATCCAAACTTTGATATAAAACGAGCCAACCAAGCAACGCTCGGTTTTACAAATGAAGAAAGTTACAAAGACCTCATCAAAAATAAGTGTTACAATAAACTTTATGGACGGGAAAATGTATGTCCTTATTGCCCGTTTGTTTCGCACAAACTAGAGCATTCTGATTTTTCTGATATATTTGATCTAAAGACTTTTCCAATTCCTGAGTTGAAACGAGAAGTCCTTTTCAAATTTGAAGGAAAAAATCAAAACTTAAACTTATCCTTTTTTCCACTCATCAATAAAGATGGAGCAATTTATTCCTTTGTAGAAAAAATTAGTAACATCACTCGAATCAAAGAAAAAGAAGAAGAAAATCTTAGAATGAGAAATCTGGCATCTTTGGGGATTATGATTTCAGGTGTAGCACATGAGCTAAACAACCCANNTAACAGGCATTAGCCTCACTGTTCAAAATCTAGTAAACAATCTTTCTCATTTTGCGCCAGAAGTAATTTTAAATCGTCTAGACTTAATTCAAAAAGATTTAGCACGTGCGGCTCTCATTGTGTCAGACATCATTAGTTTTGCAAAACCAGAAAGATCTAAGTATACACTTGCTGACTTAGTAGAAGTAATCTACAAAGCAAAAGAAACAGTTCAACGACTTTATCCAGATCTTTCTAAAAATATTTCTTGGGATATAAATGCAGATGATGAATATATTTTTTATTTTAATCCATTTAAGATTGAAAGATTATTTTTAAATCTATTTAGAAATTCACTACAAGCATTTGACTATAGCAAAGGTTACATCCGAGTAGACGTTAAAAAGAAAAAAAACTCTACCATAGTTACGATAGAAGATAATGCTGGAGGAATTCCTGAAAATGTGGTAGATAAAATTTTCGATCCGTTTTATTCCAATCGTAAAGAAGGCACTGGAACTGGTCTTGGATTATCCATTTGCCACTCCATCGTAAAAGACCACAACGGGAAGATCAATGTAAAATCTACCGATGACAGAACCAAGTTCTCTATTTCCATACCAACTATAAAATCACAGACGAGAAAATGAAAAAAATACTAATTGTTGAAGACATCCAATCCATAAGAACCGCCATCAAAGACGTACTTGCTATCGAATACTCCGTATTTGGCGCAAAGAATTACAACGAAGCTGTTGAAATTTTGAACTCTGAAAAAATCGACTTATTGATTACAGACATTAAAATGCCTGGAAAATCGGGACTTGATTTAATTCGATTTGTAAGAGAACATTACCCCGAAACTTTGTATACTTTAATCACAGCTTACAACATAAATGAGTATATTAAATTTGCCAAAGATTATGGAGTTTGGAATATTATCCCGAAATATTCTTTCTTGGATTTACGTTTTATTTCGGTGATGGTTTACAAACTACTAACCAACGATATTTTTGGTGTAGAAAAATACTTTGACAAAGACCTAAGTATAAATGACTCTAATACGGGCGGCAAATTTGAAGTACCCCCTCCAAAAGGAATTGTATTTAAAACGATTAAGTCAGATAAAGAGAGAGAATTTTTATCTAACCGAATTGGTAAATTTTTAGTAGAAAAAGGTGCTCCTAAAATTATCAATCAAGTCATTGAGGAGCTAACGTCTAACGCAATGATTCGTGCCCCCAGAGATGAAAAAGGAAAATCCAAATACCAACTAGAACTTCCATCTAGAGATTTACTCATCAGCGATGAAAAAATTGAACTCTCCGAAAGTGATTATTTTGAAATTGGGTATGGAATTTACAGCAAAACATTCATCATCGTAACAAGAGATAAATTTGGTTCCCTCAAAAAAGAAGAAATTCTAAACCGACTAGACAGACATATAAACGTAAATGAAGCAACTGGTCTTCCCCAGGGCATAAGTGACTCCCACGGGCGGGGACTCTATATTTGCCGCGAAGTCTCAGACAGTATTATATTCAATATCCAAAAAGGTGTTCGCACTGAAATCATTACCTTTTTAGATAACAACGATAATAAGTCTTATAAGTCTTTGTCAATTTATGAAAAGTGATTTTTTTAAAAAAGGTATTTAATGAAACATTTAATTTATTTTCTAATTTTACTTTTCCAAATTTATTGTTCATCCTACGAAAAGAAAACAATGGCAGCCCGAGAGACAACAAACTCTACTAATACAAAACAAAGTGGAGGTGAATTTAGAACACAGGATAATAAGAATCAGCCACGCATTGTAACCTATTCAGCAAGTTTGAATATGGAAATCGAAAAACATAAAATGGCAGAAACCATAGAAAATCTCACAAAGTTGATCCAAATGAAAGAAGGAGTTATAATAAGTAAAACTCTAAATTCGGTTTATTTTAAAGTTCCAGGTGATAGTTTTTTTGACATGATTTCGCAAGTAAAAAGTATTGGAAGTGTAGTTTACGAACAAGTAACCTCAGAGGACATTACAGAAGCATATTATGACGCAAAAATCCGACTAGAAAATGCAGAAAAATTCCAAAAGCGTTACCTAGATTTACTTGCAAAAGCAAAAACTGTAGAAGAATCTGTTAAGGTCGAACAAGAACTTCATCGAATCACAAACGAAATTGATACTTTAAAAGGAAAAATGAACCTCTACCAAAACATGGTTCAATACTCCAAGATCAATGTTTACCTTGTAGAAAAAGAACGAAAAGGACCTCTCGGCTGGATATTCTACGCGGCTTATGTCAGTATCCGCTGGTTATTTATTTGGGATTAATCTTATCCAACAACAACATACTCTACCGGATAACGGTAATTATACACTTTAGATTTTGGAGCAAATGCAATTAGAATAGTCAAAACACCTACTCTACCCATAAACATAACCAAAGAAATAACAATCTTACTTGTAAAAGAAAGATTCGGAGTTATTCCTCTTGTCAAACCAACTGTACCAAAAGCAGAAACTACTTCAAAACAAATATCTAAAAAGGCAAAAGGCTCTACAAGAATCATAGAAAAAATAGCGATAAAAATTACGAAAAGCGACAAAACAATAGTAGCCGACGCACGAGAAATGGAAGCAGGAGAAATAGTTCTTTTAAAAATATCTAAACGATTTCTGCCACGAACCAAATCTACGATATGTAAGAGGCTAACAGCAAACGTAGTAGTTTTTATTCCTCCTCCTGTTGAATTTGGAGAAGCTCCTACCCACATAAGCAAAAAAGAAAAGAAAACCATCGGAGTCCCCATCTTTGAAATATCGAGCGTATTAAATCCAGCCGTACGAGTTGTTACAGAATAAAAAAAGGAATGGAAAATTTTATCAAATTCTGAAAGACCTTTGAGTGTGTGGTTTGCTTCTAAAAAGTAATAATGAATAGCCCCCAAAATAAAAAAAGAAAAACTAATAATTAAAACTAACTTTGAAAAAACAGAAAGTCTTACATTACTTGTATCTGTTGAAATAATTTTTTTAAAAACTTCGCTCACTACAGGAAAACCAATTCCACCAAATAGAATCAAAGTCATAATAATGACGAGATAAACCTTACCATCTTGAAACATACTCTCGGCAAGCCCATTGGCAAACAAAGAAAAACCTGCATTACAAAATGCAGATATAGAATGAAATACTGAAAAGAAAATTTTCTCCTTACCAAATAAATTTGCCTTAGTTGGCAAATAAGTGTAAAGAAGTAAGGCGCCGATTCCTTCTATGATGAGTGTTTGAATCGCAATTTGGCGAATAATTTTTTTTACTCGCCCAATCGCTTCTTCGCTCAGAAGATCTTTCATCAATAACTTGTCATTCACTGAAGCCTGACCTGCAAGGAAAATAGAAAAAAATGTAGTGAGAGTGATTAACCCAAGTCCACCTACTTGAATTAAACACAAAATAATAATTTGCCCCAATGTAGTAAAGGAATCAAATACAGAAATAGTAGAAAGACCAGTTACACAAGTTGCACTGACTACAGTGAAGATTACATCAATTAACCTCAGATCAACCTTTTGCGCCTTGGGTAGAGATAATAAGGCTGTTCCAATTACACCAATCGAAGCAAAACTAAAAAAGAAAATAAGCGAAGGATTTAATTTCTTTAGATTGTAAATTCTTGTGTTTCTAACTAACCTAGCAAGATTAGAAAATACTAAAAAAATTTGATTGATAGATAAAAATACTAATGCAGTGTCATCCGTTCCGAACTCACCAAGTTGAAGATAATTAATAATATCCTGCTCAAAAAATTTCTGCAACAAAACAAGTGTGACAATAATTATTTCTGGTTTGTGAGTTTTAATATATTCAGGATAAGGCTCATTCGTAAATAACAAACCAAAGATTTCATAAGCAAGTAAATAGTTAATTGCAAATGAATTTAAGAGCCAAATAGCTGTTGCCCACTCACTGTTGAAATAAAAACCGTATTCAAGAGTCAAAGTGGCTATTGACACGAAACCGCAAAGTGCAAAAAGTCCACGAGTAAATGGTCGAGTGTAACTAAAATGAAATCCATGAATAGCTGATCTAATATTTAATAAATACCGGAGTATTCTATAAACCCAAATTGTAAGTTTTCTTTTTTCCCTATCACTTTTCCAAAACATAACCAGTATACCCCAGCCAACAATCCGAATAAAATCGATATAAGTTTTAGTATATTATTTAGGAATAAAAAAGAAAAATAATATACTAAAACCATGAAACTAGCACAATCACATTCCGCAATGAAATCGCAAACAATTACAAAAAATCAAGTGGAGAGTAATTTATTAGAATACATAGAGGAAAATTTACATGGTATTAATTCCACTCATACTTTTTTAGTAAATCTTCCCAGCGATCAATTCATTGACCTAATTGAGAAAAGCCAACACATACCATCCTTTCAACAATGGATGAACTATTATTTATGGTTATTTAGAAATGAAACTGAATTCAGACAAATTCTAAGTCATACTCTTTTTCCGACGAAGTTTTTAATTCAATTTATTTATTACGCTTTGGGAAAATGGATTTTACAAGAAAATGATCCCGATGAATTTTTTATGGAAATCGCGTCCATATTTACACCGGAAAAATGCCTTCAGATATTAATTAAGGAACAAGTGGTAGACTTAGATGTAAACTTTGCCCTGGCACTTATTTCAAACCTAGATGAGAAAGGTATGAATTTTTATTTTAATGAAACCGGAAATCCAGATGATGTGGCTAATTTCTTTTATACTCTGTTTAGTGAGTTGGAAGACTCAATGATAAAATCCTTCTTCATCAAAAATCCCGAACTATACGCATATATTTTACAAATGTTCAAGGCACATAAAGACAAATCAGAAAAACATCAAAAGAAATTTGAAAAATTCATTCAGAAATTTAAAACAGATTTAGAGATGATAGATTTAATTTTATACATAAAAGAAAAGGTAACTGAAAAATTTGACATGGATAAAGAGAAACAATTACCCTATAACCTAAGAAATCTAAATCGTATACTAGGCATTGTAAACACAATAAAAGACAATGAAAATATAACCGATATTCTACAAATTCTCTACCGCCAAAGAGTCATCATAGACAGAGAAGAAAAAGAGCTAATTAAAAGTATCCTCACTGATGAATATATAAAAAATATATTTAAACTTTCTGAAAACACTAAACTCTAAAAACTCTTAGACCCAATTACAAAAGAAAAGTTAAAATTTTTATTACGGTACAATTGACTTTGTTCGTCGTTGTGAGGCAATTCTGTATTATTCTCTTTTTTATTTTTCATGTAGGTATCGTAATTATTTATATCAGAAATCATATTTGCAACAGAAAGACCCGTAGCAGAAAACATAATAAAAACAAAACCAGGATTGGTTTTAATTAAAGAATTTGTCCCACCGCCAGCCAAAAAAACTAAACCCATCGAAAACGCAGCGGCAAACGGAAAAGTAGTTAAAAAAATAATTTCCATCCTTCTTTCTCTTGTTTCAAAATAAGGTTCAATCTCTCGACTCAAGAACTGACGTTTCTTTTCTTTGTCTTTTTTAGCGGCTTCTCTTTGTTTTGCAATTGCATCTAGATTGACAGCACCAGTTATGGGGTTAATAGGCATTTTGTTCAATTGAGCTGATGGATCTTTGGGTGGATTAGCAGAGCGACGAATACCTATTTGCCCCTGTAAAAGACTACTCTGATCAATTGGTCTTTGAACACCCCTAGGACTAACCAAAGGAGGCTTTTGAAATGTAGGTGGAATGTCATACTCTTTGTAAGAATCTTCTCCTACATTATCTCCGCCCTTGTAGTTTTTCATATTATAATCATACGTATCATAAAAATCAGCTCTTTGTGAAAATAAAGGAAGGGATATAAAGAATACTAAGAGAATTATTTTCATAAATTTAAAATCTCATTTTAATAAAATCTTCCATCTCATATTTCCTGATGGAGAAATGTTTCTTTCAAAAGAATGTTTTCCTAACCAATAAGTGAAATTTCTTAAAGATATATCAGAAATAATTCCACCCGTATGAACAACTTCCAAAACTTCATAAAAATGCGAAAAATGAGAATAAATTTCTTTGAAAGATGCACAAAGAAAACGAACCGAAAGTGTCAAATATTCAATATAAACTGGCTCGTATATTTTCCCGAGATTCCAGTTTGGATGTAAAATTTTTAATCCTAATTTGATAGGCTCAACAATATTCGAATAGTCAACTTCATCAAATAATTCAGAATAATTTCGAGGCATATCACTCTTATCCGTTTCTCGTTCAACCTCAGAAAAGAAAATACCTTTATCAAAGTTTTGTATTTCAAAATCAATAATTTCTCCATCTGCTCGAATTACATTTTTGATTGGAATAATTCTAGACGAAAAATAAATTCTGTCTGTTTCAATCGCAGGATGAGTCACTTGAGTCGCTGGGACTTTTATTTTTTCTTTTGGGCTTCCACCTAAATAAGCAGCATCAATTTTAAATACATAAAGATAATTATAACCACGAATAGAAATTTCTTTTACAAAAGAAATTTTACCTGACTCTCGTTTGGGTTTTTGCATTGGTAAAATACTACATCCAACGATTGCCTCTGGAATAAGGGAAGCCAACACTTTCAAATAAGGAAAAATGTCCCTTATAGTCAAATCCATATTAGAGATACTTGGAAGAAGATATTCATTCTCTAAAAGAACGAACGGAGAATGAAGATTATCCACATAAATGCTAGAAGTTACATTTTTTCCATCTAATTGTTTCAAAAAGGCATTCATCTCTTTTAGATCATTTGTATTAATCATGTAACGCCTCTTTGAAACTTAAATTTCTAAGTTTGGGAGCCTTTGCTGCAATTAGTGCAACAATAAACAAAGTCATTGCACCACCAAAAAGTACAGATGGAATCGCTCCCATAAATTTTGCAGTTACTCCTGATTCAAATGCACCTAACTCATTAGAAGAACCAATAAAAATACTATTCACCGATGCAACTCTTCCGCGCATATTTTCGGGAGTAAACGTCTGCATTATCGTTGAGCGCAAAACAACACTTACACTATCAAATACACCACTTAAAGCAAGTAAAAAAACCGAAAGATAAAAGTTAGACGAAAGCCCAAAAAGTATCATGCTAACTCCAAAACCAGCAACTGCAACTAACAACTTAACCCCTGCATTTTCCTTTGGTGGTTTTGCAGCGAGTAACATCGCCATAATAGAAGCACCAAAAGCAGGACTAGCACGCAACACTCCAAGCCCCTCAGGACCAACTTGCAAAACTTCCTTTGCAAATACAGGCAGTAGCGCAACAGCCCCACCAAACAAAACAGCAAACATATCTAAACTCATAGCAGAAAGCATTATCTGGTTAGAAAATACAAATCTAAATCCAGTAAATAAACTTTCAAAAATAGATTCTCCATGCCGGCGCTCAGGAATCGGTTTAGGTAAAATTCTTGAATAAAATATAATTGCGAAAACAAGTAACATGGCATCGACCGAATAAGCAAGAATAGCCCCATTAAATCCATACAACAACCCACCAAGTGCAGGTCCACAAACTGCAGCCACTTGCCAAGCAATGCTATTCCATGCAGAAGAATTTGGATACATATGTTTGGGAACTAACTGTGCCATAAAAGCTGCAAGAGATGGATTCAAAAAACCACGTGCAATCCCACTTAAAAAAATAACTCCATAGATGGGATACACCGAATTAGCCGGTAAGTTTAAAAAAGATGTACTTAAAAAAAGTAAAGATAACGAACATAATAATAATACAGAATAACATACTAAAACAATTTTTCGTCTGTCTTTTCTATCAGCAATATGCCCTGCAAATAAAGCAACGGAGATAGAGGGGATAATCTCAAATAGCCCGACAAGTCCTAATGCAAGGGGATCTCCAGTTTTATCAAAAACCTGCCACCCCACTACAACTGCTTGGACTTGGATTCCAACAACTGCCAAAAATCTCGCTACAACGAAATTTCTAAAATCTAAAATACGAAGAACTGCATAATTATCGTCTTTCATTAATCTGCTTTAATTTTGAATGCTTTTTTCTTATCAATTTCTTCATCTGTGATTTTATACTCATCTTGTAAAAACTCTCTAAAATCAACTGCCTTATCATGATCCCTATCCCCATCGCATTGCCTATTCCAAGGAACTGAGCGCATAACACCATTTACCATAGCTGGCTTCAAATAAAGTGCCCCACCCATTCGACATACTCCGGGCTTTGGAGAAAGTCCATTAAAAGAACAAACAGCACCACCGGCAACTCCCTCTGGCATTGGATCTGTCCCATCAGACAATTTGAACTCAGGGTATTCTCGCCCCTCATACCAACGTGCGTAAATTTTACCCCAAACAGGTACGGCAGTCAATGCAGCAGTCATACCAGGACCTAAAGAAATCGTACTTTTATCATAACCCATCCAAAACACAGAAGTCAATTTTGGATCAAATCCACAATACCAAACGTTAGTGAACGCAGTAGTAGATCCTGTTTTACCACCAGAGACTCCATTGTATTTCGCATCTCTAAGTGCTCCGGTCGGTGTTCCACTATCTGCAACTCCTTGCAATAACTTCCTCACAATCCAAGCAGTGCTTTCTGGAATTACTTGAATGGAACCGTCAGCCGCTTTAGCTGCCAGCTCTTTTTGTACGATTACTTCTTTATTGAATATAGTAGAGCCAGTTTGGTTTTTTACATATCGAATAGAAAAGGGAATCACATCTCTACCTTTGTTAGAAATAATGGCATACCCAAGAGCCATTTCATAAGGAGTTAATTCGGCAACTCCAAGAGCCAACGTAGGATTATCCGGAAAACGACGTTTATTTGCTTTGGTAAGTTTTGACGCAAAATCAATAATAGCCTCTGCTCCTACTTTAAAAAATATTTGAACGGATACAATATTGAGTGACAGCGCCAAAGCACGATAAACCGGAACCATTCCTTTAAAATCGCCAGTCGAATCTTCAGGTGCCCAACCATGTCCGTCATCTGTAAGAGTTGTGATTGGCGCGTCCATAATTCCAGTTCCACTCGAAATCACTCTCTCATTGATAGCAGCCCCATAAACAAATGGTTTAAAAGAGGAACCTGTTTGTCTTCTCGCCTGCATTGCTCGATTGAATTGATTTTTAGGTGTAAATTTAGAACCACCAATCATGGTCTGAATATAACCAGTCCCAGGCTCAATTGTAATGAATGCCCCTTCCACATGTAAATTCTTTGTAAATACTGCAGTACGTTTTCTAAACTCTCCTACCGCCGAAGCTTCATTTTCCGTCGGAGTCAATGCTGTTAGAATATCCAGTGCATCACTCAAATCACTTTCTAGCGCAGAACGATAATTAGCCGCATCATCAAATCGACTAATATCCATTGGAGCGATTGGAAAAATATTTCCAAGCAATCCATAAAGCCCCACTAACTGCCCATCCACACCTGCTTTATAAGAATTACTTAAACCAAAAGAAGTTTTATCATAATGAAGAAGAGCTTTTCTAACTTCTTCTTCGGCAATTTCTTGTTTTCTTAAATCAAGAGTGGTATATACTTTTAATCCACCTGTATATACTAACTCTTCACCCAAATCAGCCAGTAATTGTTTTCTTACATGCTCTGTAAAATAAGGAGCACGATCAAGCTTAGTCCCCCACGTAGAGCGTGATGGCGACTGGGTAATAACGATTGGCCAGTACCTTTGCCAAAACTCATCGTGCATTGCTTTGATACTTTCCTTTTTCAAAAATCCATTTTCGGACATGAGTCTAAGCACTGTTAGGTGCGCTTTCCTAGCAATGTGCGGATTTTTATAAGGTGAATACTGAACGGGTGCTTTAGGAAGTCTTGCAAGCATGGCAGCCTCGGCAACATCCAGATCTTGCACATCCTTTGAAAAATAGACAGAGGCAGCAGTGGATAATCCAGTTGATCCGTGACCTAAGTAAACTAAGTTAAAATAAATTTCTAAAATTTCTTCTTTGGAATATTCTTGCTCGATTTGCAATGTAAGAAGTGCTTCGATAAACTTACGAGTAAAACTTTTTTTAGAATTCTTTAAAATTGCTTTGGACAACTGTTGCGTTATCGTAGAGCCACCCTGCTTTACTTTTAAGTGGATAAGATTGATTAACCCCGCTCGAATAATCGCCTTAAAATCAATTCCAAAGTGATTGTAAAAATTATTATCTTCCACAGAAATAAACGCATGGATCACGTGAGGTGGAATATCCTGAAATCGAAGTAACTCTTGCCTATGTCGATAAAGCTCTGCAAAAGGCACCCCATTCAAATCATACAATCTCGTTGGAGTTGTTGGGAGATACGTGGCTAACTTGGTCAACTCCTCCCCTCGGTCAACTTCAGACAAAATATATCCAAAGAATCCACCTGAAAGAAGTGCTAAAATTAATAATATTATAACGGAAGTTTTAAGGCTTTTAGTACCCATATTCCTCCATTTTTCTAAAAGGGAATGACTAGGCTAGAAATTTTTGAATCAAGCTTGTCCTCAACAATATAGTTCGCCCTTTTGGTCTAAATGACTTTTTATTTATAAGTTTGATTTTGCAGTAAAATGGTCTTTTTTGTTCTTTTGCTAAATTCGAACGTGATAGGATCTGGAAAAATTATGTGAAAATCTTTCCAACGACCAAGAACTTTGCAGACGTAGATTATTTTTGGTAGGAACTCCTTGACCAAGACCGAACTCGGACAAGACCTCCCATAGTCCAGACAGATCCAGCTCTAACAAATAGATAAACATCCAAC
>DDBL01000187.1:17203-39005 GCA_002333425.1 Leptospiraceae bacterium UBA2033 | reverse complement strand
TCCTGCGCCACGGCGTTTGCCTTTAACCCCGTTTTTAAAAGTAGTGTCTTTTTTCAAAAAGTTTAGGGCAATTTTTCTCATTACGGAAAAGTTTTCAGCGGCAAAGCCAGCACGAATTCGACTATCATCTTCTCGAAAGACGACATCTAAAACCCAGTGGCAAGAATTTTCTATTTGCCAATGAGCTCTTACAGATTTTTGAAATAGGTCATTGTCAGTTAAGCTTGAAATAAAATATCGAGACTCGATAGATTTTTTCCCTCGGTATTCTCTCTCAGAACGAACCATACCTACACTTTTTAATCCTACCCAATCCCCTTTCTGAGAAATCCAATCAATATCGGTTAATAGCCAGTATTCCCTTTTCTCAATTCTACCATGACCTTTTTCTTCCTTCTTAGAATAACCGACGTTAACCCCTTCAAATCCAAAAAGTATTTGCGTCTCAAAATAATTTAATACCTCATTGTATATAGTCGGTTGATTTTCTTTCAAGGCTATCGCATAATCACCATTTTGTGCTATAATCTTTTCAGTAATCTTTTTCTGACAGCCAATTGCATCAATAGATACAACGCTTTTTTTCACATTTATCTGTGATAATAATTCAGGTATTGCGGTGATTTCATTACTCTTTTCGTCAACCTTTACTTGTCCCAGTGAGATTCTATTTTTACTTGACCATGCACTAACAATATGAATTGGAAATTTATTATTCTTTTTATCTACCGAACGTCTTACTGTTTTCCCATCAATAGAAACTAAATCTAAACCTCCCAAAATGTTTGACCTGAATAATTCTACCGTTAACTCAGTAAATTTTTTAGGGTCTAACAACGAAAAGACTCTATTGAATGTATCATGCGACGGTATCCCGTTTTTCAAAGGCGAAAATTTCCGAAGCCAGTCTATCTTTAGGTCAGCAAACATTTCTATTTCATTCCAATCATCCGCACCACATAATATTGATACGATCGCTATAAATATTATATCCTCCAATAAGTGCTTTTTGCCTCGCTCTCTGCGCGGATCAGGTATCGCTTTGAAATGCTCGTATATGTTTAATTGGTCTTTCATTCATGACAATATTTTTTTTAAAACCAGTTGTACAAGTCATATTTTTAATGCGTTTGCCCTGGCGAACTAGCCTTGCGACTAATATAAGCAAAACGAATTTAGAATTAGATGAAGACGAAATCAACTTTGCAGTTCAACAGTTTATTGATAGGATTATCTTTCTTCGCATTGCGGAAGATAGAGCGGTTGAAGAATACGGGACATTGTTATCCGCCGTTTCCTCCGTAGAGACAGGTCTCAGACCTGTCTCTCCTACGAGTAAGGATAACGAGTATTATGCAAACTTAGTCAAGCTGTATATGAAAGCAGATGATAAATACAATTCAGGTATTTTTGATTTCAAGAAAGATAGAATTTCTACAAAATTAAAAGTAGATAACAAAGTAGTAAAATCAATTCTCACAGAGTTGTATTATCCAGAATGTCCTTACGAATTCTCCGTGTTATCCGTTGAAATTTTAGGCTCTGCTTATGAACAGTTTCTCGGAAAACAAATCAAGATTAATCCCCCTTTGTCCCCCTTTTCAAAAGGGGGAAAGAGGGGGATTTAACAACAGGAGAGAAAAAACGAATTTTATTAAACAATATATTTGGCGTAGACATTGATGTAAACGCTGTAGAGGTAACAAAGCTTAGCCTCTTACTAAAATGTATGGAAGGAGAAACAGGCGCAAGTATAAACAATCAGCTCCGCCTCTTCAACGAACGAGTATTACCCACACTCGACGACAACATCAAAAGCGGAAACTCCCTAATAGACACAGATTTTTATGACAATGAACTCGACTTCGGCGGTGATAAAAAAATCAAACCATTCCACTGGCAGTTAGCGTTTCCGGCAGTATTTAATCCTTCGACAGACTCAGGAACCAGTGGATTTGATGCGGTAATTGGGAATCCGCCGTATGGGGCAGAGTTATCAAAAGAAGAACAAGAATATTGTTTGAAAAAATACCCAATTGGAAATACGGATACTGCTGCTTTGTTTATAATTCAATCTGAGCGGCTAATGGCAATGAAAGGAATTAATGGATTTATTATTCCTAAGTCATTTACCTACGCTTTTAATTGGGCGAAAACTAGAAGTGCGATATTGGGAAATTTGGAATTGATTGTGGATTGCTCTAAAGTTTGGAAAGAAGTAAAATTAGAAATGTCAATTTATATAAGTAAAAAATCTAATTCCAATCAATCTTTTACTTCTTGTATTCGCGACAAAGAAAAGCTTCTGAATATTGGTCAAATTGATAAAACTCTATGTAGCGAATTTGATTTTATTTTAAATGGGGTTTCTGCCAGAGAAATTGAAATTGCTTTGAAAATGAAACGAAACAATAAAACTTTGAATGATTTTGTTACAAACCAAAGAGGTGGAATGTTTCAGAGTGAAGTAGTTGACGAGAAAAAGACTTCTAAGAATTATTTTGTATTGGGGGGAAAGCAAATTAGCCGCTACGGTATTGCGGATGAAGCGAAAGGTGTAGTTAGTAAAGAAGCTATCGCAGACGAAAAAGCATTCATTAAGAAAAATTCAATTTTAGCACAGAATATTGTTGCACATATTCAAAACCCATTCCCTCGAATTCAAATCATTAGTACTTTGGGTGAACAATATAAGGAAAACAATTATGTAATTTTAGATACAATTAATCAACTAACGAATAAATCAAATTTGTCTTCTAAGTTTATTCTTGCGGTTTTAAATTCTTGGATTACTAATTGGTATACATACAAATTTATATTTGCTAACGCAATTCGTACAATGCACTTTGACAGCACAACTACAGGAAAAATTCCTTTTCCAAATATTAATCTAAAGAACAAAACAGAACAACAACTCTATGATGAAATTGTAAAGAATGTAGATGTACTTTTGAAATTGAATGAGGAGTTACCAACGATTAAACTCCAGACGAAGATTGAGGAAGTCCAATCTAGAATTGAGCGAGCTGAGGCTAATATTGATCAGGCGGTGTATAAGTTGTACGGATTGACTGAGGAAGAAGTAAAAATAGTAGAGGGCGTTAAGTATTTGGGCACATTCGACTTGTGGTGAGAACAAAACTAGCATTTCACATTCGTTTTTTAAACGAACCTGTGTCATTCCCGAAATTCCACCCTGGTGAAGGCGTTGGATTTGCGACCAAGCAAATGGGTGGAACTTCGCTCACACGACCGCCAAGCGATATCGGGAATCTCAATATCAGGCTTGGCGTGAGACCCCCGATAGAAAATTTCGGGGGTGACAAAAGGATGACTGGTTTGTTTATAGCAGCATCCGAGTTCGCGTATCGAATGTGACGGGACGAACCACCGTAAACCGCCATCCCACCCATCGGTGTTCATCGGTGGTAATCTTTAAAACTTCTTCTCCTTACACTGGAGACAGCGCGAATGTGGATGACTCCCATTTTTACAGTTTACAGTAAGCGGGATGTTTAAAATGCCTTAGTATTTTGAAAATTATATCCGTTTTTACTCAAAAAACAAGATTGACCTTATCAGTTATTTGGTAAGTCTATCTATTATTCGAGGTAATCATGTATAAAAAGCTACTTTCTATTTTCATTCTACTTTCCTTCTTTTCCGTTTCTCTTTTTGCTGACGAAAGCACAATTCTCCCGACTGCAAAGAAGTTAGTTGGCTATATTCGCTTTAAGAAAAATGACCAAGCACTTGCGTTAATTGACACAAAGACTTTTTCTAAAAATTTACTTTTAACTCATTGGGATAAAATTGACCCCAAAGAACAATTGGAATTTGAAGAGGCGATGAAGGAGTATATCAAAAATAAATCATTCCCTATTGCACTTCAGTACTTTGATAAAATTGACATTAACTATGAAAAAGTAAAAGCAAAAGGCAAAGAAGCAGAATTGCCAGCTTCTATTCTTTACAAAGGCTCTGAAAAAATTACATTCTCTTGGATATTTACCGAGAGAGATGGAAAGTTTTTGGTAAGCGATTTTTTACTTGCAGAGGGCAAACTTGCTTCGGAAGTAAATCGTGTAAAACAAATCGAGCCAACTTATGAAAAAAAAGGAATGAAGGAATTGATTGTTTTAATCAAAAAAGCTTCTAAATAAAAAATGAAAAACTTAATTTCGATTCTTTCACATATTTTTTTGCATCGCCCTTTTTTGACTTTAGCCGCTCTGGTTGTCATTCTTGGGCTTTCTGTTCAGCAGTCATTTCAGTTGCATATTAATAGTAATCAGATTGATTTATTACCAGCAGATGGTACGGAAGTTGTCAAAACCAAGGAAGTCATTGAGATGATTGGGGGTAATGGGTTTTATATCGTTGCTCTCAAAGTCAAAGATGAGAAGGGGAGAGACAAAAAAATATTATCCGCAGTAGATGCAAAGAAGAAAGGCAACTTAGAATTATTCGCATCTGAAATGGCAGAAGCTGGAAAAATCAAACAAGATAATCTGGAATATTATACTAAGAATGAACGCAAAATCAAACGTTATGCGGATAAGCTTAATGCTGAGTTGATTAAAGATAAAGACATTCGTTATATTTCTTATAAGTATGATACCACTTTTTTAAAAGATCGTCTTCCTCTCTATATTAAATCTCACGATATGCGCGAAGCTAGAAGTAGGATCAAACGTAAAATTGATGAAGAGATAGAAAAGTTAAATCCATTTTACATCAACCTCACAGGCGAAGAATACAATCCTACTTTTGATGATATACTTGCCAAATACCAGAGACTTGCTAAACGAGATGTTTTTGATGCTTATAACATTGCACCGGATAAGGGGATGTTGCTCCTACTTGTAAAACCAGAAGGATCTTTTTTAAATTTAAACTTCACTCGTAACCTCGAAAACAAAATCAAAAAAGTAGTAGCAGATATGAAACTGGAAGAGAAAGGAATTCACGTAGCTTATAGTGGTTCTTACAAGTTGAATTTGGATGACTATGACAGTGTTGTGGATGCGCTAAAACCAATTTCCATTGCATCTTTAATTGGAATTACTATTTTACTTTTTATTTTCTTTCGAAATCCAGTTTTTATTTTTATCTTGGTCATATCGTTATTAACCGGTATTACGATTACATTTGGAATAACTGGTTTTGTGATTGGGCAGTTAAATACAGTTACCACAATCATGGCTGCGGTGTTGATGGGACTTGGAATTGATTATGGGATTCAATTCCTGTATCGTTTTCGAGAAGAGTTTACACTTCGCGATGATTTTATGACCTCTGTCACGGAAACTATTTTTCATACAGGAATAGCCTCTTTAATTTCAGCACTCACAACTACGTCTGCTTTTATTGTTTTGATGTTTTCTGATTTTAAAGGATTTAGTGAGTTTGGACTCATTGCCTGTTACGGAATTGTTGTAATTGCGCTTTCTATGTATTTTGTTACAGCACTTCAAATTGCGATTTTGTTTAGATTGTTTCCTTCTATCAAAAGATTTTTTTACATGAATCAGCGAGAAAGCGAAGAGTCTAATTTTGCGCATAAATTTTTTAAAAATCCCAAACTAGTTCTGCGAATTAGTTTAGTAATCATTGTGGTTATATCGCTATTTGCCCCTACAGTAAAATTCAATTACAGTGGAAGAGATTTACTTTTGGAAAACCAAGAGTCTCTTTTGATTAACGATGAGATTGGAGACAGGTTTGATGTAAGTTCTGACCCACAGGCTATAGTCACAGATACACTCGAAAAAAGTGAGGCTGTATTTGATTTCTTTACTCCTGTTCCTGATGCAATGAAGGATTCTGTAGATCAAGTTGTATCTATTTGGAATGTGATACCTCCCGAAAATCAGCAAAAAGAAAATCTCTATATTTTACAACAAATCAAAAGTGATTTAAAATATATGAAACCTAGCATGTTACAAGAAGAGCATAAGAAACATTTGCCTACAGTAGATAAATATTTAGGTGTAAAAGATTTTACTTATTATGATGTGCCTGATATTTATACAACTCAGTTTAGAGAAGTTCCAACCAGTAAAATCAAAGGACACATGCTTTTTATCTATCCTAAGGTTGCACTTTGGCATGGAAAAGATCTGTTGAATTTTTATAACAATGTGGGTAAGTTTGAATATCCGCTAATCAGTAAACGTACATTAAACGCTATTCTTTATTCAACCGAAATTGATCTGGAAAAAAATAGTGAAGATCATGTGATTGGAAAATACACTTCCGAAGAAGAGTCCGTCATTTTGTCTATTGCTAACTCTGCATCAAAAGAAGAATTAGAGAAGATGACTATATTGCCATTAACCGCACAACTTATAGTTGAGAAACGCCCGTTCAAATCAATCGAAGAGATGAGAAGTTATAAAGACACGGCTTACACTGCGGGTAGTGTGATATTATTCGCTAAACTTGCTATGATTGTGCAGGGAGAAGCACCAAGGGCAGTTGGCTTTACACTTTGTATTGTATTGATAATATTAATGGTGTTTTATCGAAATTTTATCGCGGCAATTCTTTCCCTTTTTCCTTTGCTTGTTGGACTTTCTGTTATGCTGGGAATCATGGGAATATTTGGAGCTAAGATCAACTTTTTTAATGTTTTAGTATTTCCAATTGTGATTGGATATGGAATTCAAAATGGAATCTATATCTACTATCGTTTCATGGAAGAAAAAAATGTAGGAAGAACTCTTTCCCGCGTAGGTCCGGCTATCATTGCTTCTACTCTCACAACTCTCGTAGGTTGGAGTGTTTTATTGATTGCCGAGCACAGAGGATTACACTCAGTTGGCGTTATTGCAAGTATTGGTATTGGTGCATCCTTGTTAGTTGCTTTGACTTTACTTCCATCTTTATTAGCTATCGTATATGCTTCCAAAAAAGAAGAAATTCCTGACTTGAGTGTTGGTTTAAATATCAATACGTCTCTTGAAGAAAAGGAAAACAAAGAATCCTTACAAGAGGAAGAATTAATTAATTTGGATGAGGATAATTCTGATTCGCCTGAAGAGAATATTGATATTAAAGTTAGAGATGTATCAGTTAATTACAAAGAAGATTTAAAACAAAAACTTGAAACTCTAAAAGAAACTCCCATTGATTTGGATAATGTACCTGATGATGGTATGGAAATCGAGAACTCCAAACAAGTGGATCTAAATGTAAAAGAAGAAATCAAACATAAGTTAGAGACTTTAAAAGATGCACCAATTGATTTGGATATGGAAGCTGATGAAGAGTTAGATAAAATCGAAACTCCAGTAAAAGTAGATCTTAATCTAAAGGAAGATTTGAAGACCAAACTAGCATCATCAGCAAAGAAAAAGTCTTCCACGAAAAAACCTTCTACTAAAAAAAAGGCTAATTCTGAATTGCCGAAAGACGCACCTTCTGAAGAAAAACCAGTTTCAAAGAAAAAACCTACCGCTAAAAAGAAAAAATGAACCGACTTGTTCACAGAATCAAAAAGGCAGGAAATCTAAACGATTTAAAACTCGTTACCGAAGAGATTTCTCTGCCAGAAGAAAATGAAGTCACTGTTGAGGTAAAAGCAGTTGGTCTTAACTTTGCGGACGTATTTGCTCTGGTTGGTCTTTACAGTGCGACCCCAAAGGGAAGTTTTATTCCTGGTCTTGAATTTTCGGGAACGGTTTTGAAAGTAGGAAAAAACGTTTCTTCGTTCAAAGTGGGGGATCGCATAATGGGTGTTACTCGCTTTGGTGGTTATGTGAGTCATATAAACATTGACTCTCGTTATATTTATTCATTGCCGCAGGGTTGGTCATTTGCAGAGGGGGCTGGGTTTATTGCTCAGTCGCTTACTGCCTATTATGCTCTAATTCCACTTGGAAACTTGCAGAAGGGGAATACAATTCTTATCCACAGTGCTGGTGGCGGAGTAGGAATTTATGCAAATCGAATTGCTAAAAAACTGAACGCCTATACAATCGGAAGTATAGGAAGTCCTGACAAAATTGATACCTTAAAAAATGAGGGTTACGATGATTATATTGTACGAGATAAAAATTTTTATAAAAATCTCCAAGATAAAATAAAAGATCGTGGTCTTAATTTGGTTTTGGAATGTATCGGTGGACAAATTTTTGAAGATAGTTTTAACTCTCTTTCTCCAGCAGGACGAATTGTTGTTTATGGATCTGCAAACTTTGCTCCTGAGTCAGGCTCGCCTAATTTTTTGAAACTTGCTTATCAGTATCTTACACGACCTAAGATAGATCCTCTTTCTATGATTTCGAGTAACAAATCACTGCTTGCATTTAACCTAATTTGGCTTTGGGAAAAAATTGATGAACTAAGTGGAATGTTAGAGCAAATTTTACAAATGAATTTAGCTCCTCCTTTGATTGGAAAAACATTTCCATTTGTTAATGCGTTAGACGCACTTCAATATTTTAAATCTGGAAAGTCCGTAGGGAAAGTCATTCTGGAGACTTGAAATAAAATCTATGAATACAAGAAAAGAAAAAATATCTTATAGCGTTTATGCGGCTACTTCAGATGTGATAGATGAGATTGTTTCTGCCTCCGAAATGGCTGAGGATAAGAGTCGTTCTTTTCATCCTAAGATTTTTTATGAATTTGATCAAGCACTTGATTATTTGACTTATGGACAAATCACATCTCGTTTATTTGTAATCGAGTATACAAATGACTTTGATTTTTTATGTAAAATTGTTTCTCAAATTCACAATGATCCGTGGTTACATGGGACTGTAATAGTTGTCATTGCTGATAAATTAGTAGAGACTGAAATTTTAAAATTACTGAGTATTGGCGTGATTGATTTCATGACTAAAAATGAGATCCGAGTCAAAGTACCAACGATTCTCAAGATTGTAACTTCCAATTTAGAATTATTTGAATCGGAACAATTTCTCCTTGAAAATACTACTCGTAAAAAAGGTAAAATCAAAATCAAAAATAACCTTCGCCTTGTTCCTAAAGTAGCGGGTCTAATCATGAGTATCTGCTATGCTGCTGGGTTCAGGAATTATGAAGCATTTTCTAGAATTTCCCTTTCTTTGCATGAGATGATTACAAATGCTATTGAACATGGAAATTGTGGAGTTGGATTTAGTATGAAGTCTAAAATTCTAACCGATAGTATGGATATGTATTCTGCTATTGATGAAAGGGCAGAATATCCAGAAAATAAAAATAAACGTGTTACTATATGTTATGAGATTAACAACGATCAGGCGACGTTCACCATTCGAGATGAAGGAAATGGTTTTGATTTAAAATCTATTCCAAGTCCTCGTAGTGAAGAAAATATTTTTTCGGTTCATGGTCGTGGAATTTTAATGACTAAAAATTTTGTAGATGAAATGCAATACAACGACAAGGGAAATATGGTTCGTTTGATTTTTTACAATGACAACGAAATTAAACGTAGAGCTAGTCATCTGATGCAATTTACAACTGGCGAAATTGTATTTTTAAATCCAGACGATATATTATTTGAAGCTGGATCGGAAAGTGATTATTTTTATTATATTCTCACCGGCAAATTAGGAGTATTCGTGAATGAACATCGAATCGCTGTGCTTACTCCTGAGGATATGTTTGTGGGGGAGATGTCTTTTCTTCATCACAATAAACGCACTGGAACTGTGAAAGCTCATACCAAGGCACAGCTCCTTCCTATATCAAGAAGTGGATTTATCAATATGGTAAAAAAATACCCTTACTACGGTGTATTTCTAGCGAGACTTCTTACCAAGCGTCTAATCCTTCGTAACCGCAGTATCTAATACTAGTCTGCCACGGAGGCACTGAGTCACGGAGAGAATCAGGTTATTAACTCTCTGTGTCTTTGTGCCTCCGTGGCAAATCATCTTCTAATCCCAATAAATTCGACAATTAGGCATCAACTTTTTTACTTTGTCTTGTTCGGTTCTTGGGAAAGGATTTCGTTTGAGGTAAAACGTTGTTAGCTTATTTAATTCTCCTATCGACTCTGGCAGAGAAGTAATTTTATTAAAATTTAGATTTAAGATTTGCAATCTTTGCATTTTTCCAATAGAATCTGGGAAAGTGTAAATCTTATTGTGGCTAATTTCTATCGAGAGTATATCTTTTAATTCAGCTAGACCTTCAGGAAAACTTTCGAGAAGATTTTGATTCAAATAGATTCGCTGTAGATTTTTTAGTTCAGAAATTTCTCTGGGAATCAAAATAAGAGAATTTTTATCTAAGTTGAGTTTTTTTAGTTCAGAAAGATTTCCTATTGTCACAGGCAAAAGACCTAGATTATTAGAGCTAAGATTTAGATCTTCTAGATTGTTTAAGTTCCCAATTGATTCGGGTAAACTCGTAATTCGATTAACACTCATGTCCAGATAACGAAGAGCGGATAATCCACCTATACTGCTTGGAAGTTTTGTAATTTGATTCGCAGCTAAGTTTAGCGTTTTTAAGTTTTTTAACTCTCCTATTTGTTCTGGAAGTTCTTTGAGTTTATTTTTTCTAATGTCTAGATTTTGTAAATTGCTAAGTTGTCCAATTTCTTTTGGAATTTCTTGGAGCATATTTTCATATAAAAAAAGACTTTCTAGTTTTTTAAAATTTTCAATTTCTTTACCTAGAGATAATAGCTCGTTAGCCGTTAGGTTGAATTCCTGTAGATGAGTTAAGTTTGAAATACACTCTGGTAAGTGTTTGATTTGGTTGTAGGAAACATTTAATTTTTGGAGTTTGGTTAGTTTACAAATTTCATCCGGTAAAAATTCGATTTTATTAGAAGAAAGTCCTAATTCTTGTAAGTTATTTAGTTTTTCAATTTCTTTAGGTATTTCTGTGAGTTTGGAGTTACTCAAGTTTAGCCTGTATACTTTTTGTGGTTCTCGCAAAGCTTCTTCAAGAGAAGAATAAAGTTTTTCCCTTTTTAATTCGTTTGTATCGAACAGGGGAGATTCTGCGAAAGTGTTTCTGGTAACTAAGCTAATCAAAATTAGTAGTAAGTATTTCATATTTCCTCGCTTTGGAAAATAGTGCGACTAAAAGAAAATCCTTGTAAAGGATAATTCATCTTGACTTTTTAAACACATACAAAGACTTATCGGTAAATTAGAGAGTAAATGATTTCAGGGATTGTGTAAAAGCAAAGAAAATATCTCTCACAGAGAGCACAGAGTTCACTGAGAGTATTGATTTTCTCTGTGTTCTTCGTGTGCTCTGTGAGAAAATCTTGTTTTTACACAACCTCTGAATCGCGCTCTCTCTGTTCTATTTACCATCAAGTCTGGAGATAATTTCGTGGTTAAATTATTACAAATTACTTTTTTCGTATTCCTTTTTTTAAATTGTGCATCTGGCGAAACAAAAGACGAATTAGTGTTAGAGGATACAGCTTATCAAATCAAATTTTCTCCTTGTATTTGTAAACGACAAGATATGATTGTGCAAGCAAAGAAAACAATTCTATCGCAAGGAATCAAAGACTATGAAGAGTTTGCCGCTAAAGTTGTAGAGCCTGAATTAAAATCAGAAATAATAGACGAACAATACGAGCATTTTCTATATGACTTCTCTTTAGATGAAAAATCAAAAGATAATTTGTCTGATTTTGAGAATACAATTACCGCAGATGGCAAAGTCAAACAACAAAAACTTGATCAATTTGTAGAAACGAATTCTAAGAATAATCGTCATAAGCCGAACACCTATGGTTCCAAGGGTTTAGAAGTTATCAAAGGGTTTCAATCTGACAGAAAAAAGCATCAGACAATCGGCGAAATTTCAAAATCTAAAAACCCTACCATTTTACTTTATGAAATTAAAAGGAGATAGAAAATTATTTTTAATTTAATGCTAGACATTTTTAGCATTGACCAATGAATCTCTAGAAAAAGTAAAACACGAAAGGAATACATTTCCTATGATTTCATTAAAATCTATTCTCTTATTAAACAGTGTTTTGATTTACTTCTGCTGTTTTTCAATTTCTATTTTTTCTCAAGACGAACCTGAAGCTAAACCAAAAACAGAATCGGAAAATAATTCCACAAACGTGACTGAAAAAAAAAGAGATTGTTTCCAAGAAACAAGAAGTTACAGAAGAGAATTTTTTTAAACTTGAGGATAGGATTGTAGTAACCGCTTCTCGAACAAAAGAAAACTTACAAAATGCTCCCGCTAGTATCATTGTAATCTCAGAAGAAGATATTCGTAATCGAGGTTATGCAAGTATTGACGAAATTTTATATGATCTTCCTGGATTTGATTTATCTTTTTCAAATGGAATTCCTTACATAATGGGATACCAAAGAGGATATAGAACTCCTTTCATGTCTAGAACCCTTTTTATGATTGATAGCAAAATTCAAAATGATATGTACACACAAGAAGCAGAGTTGTCTCGCCAGATTCCAATGTCAAATATCAAACGAGTCGAAGTTTTGTATGGTCCTGCTTCTGCGGCTTACGGTCCGAATGCGTTCCAAGGGATTATCAACATAATTACGCATGACGGTTCTGAGCCTAAAGATAAAAATTCTCAGGCTGACTCTTATAGTTCAACAAAAGTTTCTTTACAAGCGGGAAGTTATAAAACTAGAAGTATTGATGCGGGAACTTTTGCAAAAGTAGGCGAATGGACGTTTGCCGCTTCTGGTAAATTATTTACTAGTGATGAGCCTGATCTTTCTAATAGAGTTGGATTTAATACAAACTATTGGTATAGCAATCCAACTGTCTGGGGTGGGAATCGTTATTATACAAATGAAGGAAAAACTTTATCGAGTTATCATGATCCGACTCGTAATTATGGAACAGTAGTCAGTGTTGCTCACGGTGGGTTGAAACTGGGAGCAATACTTTGGAGTAGAAATGAAGGATACGGGGTAAAGTATCCTGGAGATCGAGCGCAAAATAATGGTTTGTGGGAGGTCAATAACAAACAAGCCTACATAGAGTATAATTCTACAATTACTAGTAGTTTAAGTTCTAACACATTGTTTACTTATCGGGAGTCTGCATTTCGCGGACAATGGTCAGAAGCCGAACCAGATTGGAATGCGGGGAGAGAGTCTTATTCGTATTTGAGTCAGACTTATTGGGGTAACCAAAATAAAAGTTGGTTATTTAATTATAATCTAGATTACAAAGTGAATAGTTTTTTTCAATTAACCGGTGGAGTTAAATTTGAACGAAGGGACATGACAAAACAATTTGATATTCCTGGTTACTGGCCTGGCTCTTATAATTCTTGGAATCAGTATGAAGGCAAACAGGCATTAGACCTTACTTCACAATATCCAAATGGAGTTGCTGTTCAACATAGTAGCGATCCTTTTTATATCAAACTTCCTGACGGCAAAAAAAGAATGCCCGGCAATAATATCAGTCAAGTGTATGATATGGGTGGGTACTTAATTGGAACTTTTGAGATCGGCAAATTTCGATTTAGCCCTGGACTTCGTTATGATCATAACTCATTGTATGGCGATGCTGTTAATCCGAGAGTTACGGGGATTTATAAATACAGTCGAACTGGCGCTATTAAACTTTTGTATGGAGAAGCATTTCAAGAACCTGCTTATATTTTGCTATATGGAGGTTGGTCAGGTAGAAAAGCCAACGAGAAACTCAAACCAGAAAAAGAAAGAACAACAGAATTAATTTTTATGCAACAGTTTTATAATTGGCTCACAGAGGTTTCTTTGTATTATTCTCGCTACGAAAATGTTATCAAGGAAACAGCAAAGAATGAAGGTTCACGTAAAATTTATGGGTTGGAATTTCGGAACAAACTTTTATTAGACAATCCAATTTCTAACTCTTCCAAGATGGATATATTCTTTTATTACACATTTACGGAAGCGTTAAGCGAAACTTATTTTAATTTTGATGCTCCTAGAACGAATTGGACACCGAGTGGTGTAAATCCTGAAGATTGGACTTTAGGAACTACTGCACTTGGAAAATACGAAAATGCAGTCTATGCACAAAATCCTGATTTGCCCCCACTACCTAGAAACAAGTCCTATCATAGTTTAGGAGATATTTCTCCTCATAAAGTTAGTTTAGGAATCAATTTACCAATAAAAGATATTTTAAACATCAACATCAGAGCAAATTATGTAGGACCAAGACAGCTTTACCTTAGTAATGCACTTCGAGATAAAGGAGAGTTTGGACAAAGAGATAAAGGGATTATTTTGGATAATTATGTTTTATTCAATGGAGCATTTTCTTTTAATTTAAAATATACAACTTTGGTGCTCAAAGTATTTAATATGCTAAATCATTCCTATTATCATCCAGGACAAGAAGCAGCAGATGCAGGAAATAATTATTATGAAAGATCACTCAGTTACAGAAATTCTATTTTACCGCAACCTGGCAGATACTTTCTATTAACCTTAAACTTTGAGTTTTGATTTTATTTGAGTGAGTTAAGGATTATGATAAGGTTTTTTTGGATCATTTTTTAAAAGTTCGAAACTTTTGTGGAATTTTTCTTTATCACCTTCTCTAAATCCAGTAATGAGTAATCCTAAAATCATTTCATCGTGTTGGTCTTTTCCTAGGTATCTAATTTCACACTGGACGTTAATTGCTGATTGCATTTTAAAAAAAATGTCACAGTTAAAACCAGATACGTGAGGCAAATTCTGTTTTAACTCTCTATCGGTAATTTTAATTTTGAGTCCATCTCTAGATAAATCTAAAATTCTATATTTACCAGTGTTTAAAATAAAGTTAGATTCTCTGATTCTATCAATCATTTCAAAAGTAAGAATTTTAATTTCCATCACTTGGTCAAATTCAATTGGCTTAGAGCGACTTTGAATATTTACATAACCAAAAGGAATTGCTTCATTGAATGGATTTACATAGATAACAGGCATGATGATTTCAGAAATAATTCCTTTTGTTTTGTACATAGTAACAAGTTGGTTAATCTCTGTGTGATATTCTTCATCTAAATCTATAAAGTCATCACTGGCTAACGCTCCGTAACTTTTTTTGTCTTGGGTATTTGCGACAAACAGTGTTTTGCCGGACTCTCTAACTATTTGGAATCTTTCATCTAAATCATGTTTAAAAATATCTATCTTAATATAGTCGAAATTTTTCTTTAACCGATTTTCGTAATCAGTGAAATTAATCTTCATATAAGTTGGAATTGTATGTAGAGATGACTCTATGGAAACTCCACTAGTTCGTATATTGGTCACCCAGACAGTTTCTGGCGGTGGATGGATTCTATCGTTTTTTCGTTCTTTGTTTGATACTAGGAATTTATTAATTTGTAGAAGATAGAGGTTGCCTGGTTTTTCACCGAGAACTGTGCAATCGAACTGGATGTATCTTCCTAGGAGTTTTGTTAAGGAAATATTTTGTCCTTTTGTTAGAACATGGCTTGGATTTAGCTTTTCCACGATAATCTTGAGTCCATCATTGTTGTGTTCTAGGAGTTTTACGTGGGTTTCGGTATCTTTGATTTGCATTTCCGTTTTGCTTAAATGTTTAGAGAGAATTACCACTCGTTTGTGAGCTTCTTTAACATCTACAGTTTCCCGAATTTTCCTATCAATGATCTCCAAATTCTTTCAGCTCCTATTTACTTCTAAATGAAATTTCTCTTGCAATTCATTCCAAGGCAATTTAATTGTGGATATGACCAGTTCAAATATTAAAAATCAACCAGTTCAAGACGGACTTTCCGGAGAGCAATTGTTCTCTGCTCAAATCGGACTTACCTACAGAGATTTTTTAGTTCTCCCAGGATACATTGACTTTAACCCTTCAGATGTGAATCTAGAATCCAAAGTCAGCCGTAATATCACAATCAAACGTCCCCTCATCAGCTCGCCGATGGACACTGTTACAGAATCTGCAATGGCAATCGCGCTAGCCCTACAAGGTGGATTAGGCATAATACATTATAATAACTCTATTACAGAGCAAGTAAATTTTGTAAGAAAAGTGAAAAGATACGAAAATGGTTTCATCACCGATCCAATTATTCTGGGTCCTGAAAATACTATTGAGGACTTAGATGATATTAAAGAAAAGTTTGGCTTTTCTGGAATCCCTATTACGGAAGATGGAACTTTCAATGGGAAACTAATTGGAATTGTTACGAACCGGGACATCGACTTTGAACCAAATCGTAACGTGAAACTAGCAACTGTGATGACTACCAATCTTGTAACCGCTCCAGTTGGAATTAGTCTTAGAGAGGCTAATAATATTTTACGTGTAAAAAAAGTTGGCAAACTTCCTATCATTGATAACGAAGGAAAGTTAGTCGCCATCGTTAGCCGCTCGGATTTAAAAAAGAACAAAGAATTTCCAGACTCATCCAAAGATCACAACAAACGCCTGTTAGTCGGTGCGGCTGTTTCTACACTGCCTGAATCTAGAGATAGAGTTGCGGCTCTTTATGACGCAGGTGTGGATGCGATTATCATTGATTCTGCGCAGGGAAATTCTAGTTATCAAATTGAGATGATTAAATTCATCAAAGCAAATTTTAAAAACTTAGATGTGATTGCGGGTAACGTTGTCACGAAAGAACAAAGTCGTTCTCTCATTGAAGCAGGTGCAGATGGTCTTCGTGTGGGAATGGGACCTGGTTCGATTTGTATCACGCAGGAGACAATGGCTGTTGGTCGCGCGCAAGCAACTGCTGTTCATATGACTTCTAGTTATGCTGCACAGTTTGGAGTTCCTGTGATTGCAGACGGTGGGATTAGTAATATCGGTGATATTGCAAATGCTCTTGCGATTGGTGCCTCTACTTGTATGATGGGTTCGATGTTCGCTGGAACAAATGAAGCTCCTGGAGATTATTTTTATGAAAATGGAATTCGTCTCAAGAAGTATCGCGGAATGGCAAGTCTAGAAGCAATGAAGGCAGGTGGGGACAAAAGATATTTTAGCGAAAGCCAAAAAATCAAAGTTGCCCAAGGTGTAAGTGGTGCGGTAGTCGATAAAGGCTCCGTGATTAACTTTGTTCCTTATTTGGTGCAGGGACTTCGTCAATCGTTTCAAGATATGGGACACAAATCCATTCCAGAATTACACGAAGCACTTAGAAATGGAAACCTTCGTTTTGAAAGACGCTCTGAATCAGCACAAGTTCAAGGCTCTGTACATGGTCTGTATTCCTATACAAGCCCAACAATGAGAGTGGAGTAATAAGATTAACCACCGATGAACACCGAAGGCACCGATAGCAAAGAGATGAGTTCAGGGCAAAAAATAAAATTCATTCTTGATTCTATTTTTAGTAGGTCAAGAAAGAAAACATTAAAAATAAACATTGGAAATATTGAATGTTATAGCACTAAATTTAGAAAACAATTTAAAATCCGAACCCTCGGTGTCCATCGGTGTCCATCGGTGGTAATCTTTTTCCTGCTTACATTTTTTAACATATCGCTTTTTGCGAGAGAGATTACTATTCTTCCTGCTCATGTGACAGGGGAAGAACCTGCTGCCTTAAAGAAAAAAGATAATCTTTCTACGGGTGTTGCGGAGTTAATTGGGTATTATGCGACAGAAAATTTTGTTGTGGATATGTCTGATCCAGAAAAAGTAAAAGGTTATTTATCAGAAGTAAGTGAGGAAGTAGACAGAAAACCAAGTCGATCTTTACTAAATGGAGTTTGTGAAGAGTTCAGCTCTGATTTCATAGTAAAGTCAGAAATTATTTTTGAAGATAAAATATCTATTCTTACTGAGGTTTATAATTGTAGGGGCAAGGTAATTGCTTCCAATGAAAGTTTATTCACGGATAACTTCTATTTGTCGATGGAAAAACATACCAAAAAAACGTTAAGTTTTCTTGTCCCAAAAAATAAATCTGTGACTAAAGTTGATTCTTCTGGAGAAGAGGAAATCGTATTTTTATTGGATTTGTCTGGGTCTTTGACTAGAGAAGTAAAGTCAGTAGTAAATTATATTTTTTCAATCACAGGCACAAGAGGATTGTCGTTAGGCGCAATACTAGTTAGAGATAATTCAATTAAAGTAATCAAACCAAGCTTTAATCATGCTCCATTAAAAGAAGAACTGGGAAAAATCAAACAAGGTGGAGATGTTGGGGTGGAGAAAATTTCCCAGGCTTTAGTAAAATCTAGATCTGAGTTAGGGACTTCTAAGTTAGCTAAGAAAAAACTAATCATTGTCACAGATGCACGAAGTAACCCAACTTACGACTACGGGTATTTATCCGCAGTCCAGACAATGAAAGAAATTGGTTACAATACTTTTATTATTACTGGTTCTTTCTTTGATTATAAAAGTATGAATCTCCACAAAAAAGCTGCTAAGTCTGCTGGAAACAATTTACAACAAATTATGCACTTTCAAAAAGTCGGAACTACTAAGGGGTATAAGATGATTTACCTCTTTGATAGAAATATTTATTTCGATGACTCTTTGGCTGTAAATCTAAAAGAACTTAATTTAAAAGAAATTAGTAATATAGAGGAAGGACAAGTTTTAAGTAAGTTCGATTTTCCTCATCCTGATAATATGAGTGAAATTTTTGAAAAAGTGCAGGGACAAAGAGTAATAGAGAAACAGTCGATCTTTTCTAATATTGATTCTATTGTAGAGAAACTTGTGCAAAATAAATCGAATTCTCAAAATTCTATTAAGAGTAAGGTTTTGATTAAAACTGGAGCGAATTCTTTTTGGCTTGGTTTAAATTTTTATGATGAATCATTGGAAAATAAAGATGTTTCGTTTCGAGTTAGTTTTATAAAAGATGAATTTAGTGCAAATGGTTTTACAAATATACCTACGGAAACGATAGTCGCTAGAGATAACGTTCCCAAACTTTTAGTTTTAGAGCCAGGACAGATTCGAAATTATTTAAAATCAAATGCTTCGTTTACTTGTTTTATTTCGGGGAAAATATTAGAAGTTAAATAATTACAAGGAGGTTTATTATAAAAGTTTTACTTTTATCTTTTTTTATTATTTTTCCTCTATTTTCAAATCCCTTAGGTATTGATGGTTCACGCGATACCTATAAACTAAATCCACATATTCAATACTTGGAAGATAAATCAGGTGATCTCCTTTTTGAAAACATGGGAAACCCTGAAATACTTACGCGTTTTCAATTAAATCAAAAAGAAATACCAAGTTTTGGGATAACAGATGCAACGTATTGGTTCTTCTTTGAGTATGAATTTATAAATAAGACGGAAGGATATTTATTAGAAATAGAATATCCTCTTTTAGATGAGGTTACATTTTTTTATACCAATAATCAGGATGAATTAATTCAAAAAGTTGTGGGGGATACTTTTCCTTTTGCGCAAAGAGAATTTGAACACAGAAATTTTTTATTTTCTTTAAGAGATTTGAAGTGGAAAGGGAAAATTTTTTTTAAGATACGAACCAGTGGCTCCATGCAAGTTCCAATTTCTATTCATAAACAAAAATATTTTTTAGAGAAAGACCAGAAGTTTTTAGCTCTGCAAATGATATTTTTAGGAATTATGGGAGCTATGATTTTATACAATACTCTACTTGGATTTTCTTTAAAAGATAAAACTTATTTCTTTTATATATTTTATGTAGTATCAGTTACTCTTTTTGAAACTTCTCTAAATGGAATTAGTTATCAATTTTTTTGGAAAAATTTTACATACTGGAATGCTGTATCTATTCCTATTTTTGTTTCTCTTTCTAATATAGGAATCTCGGCTTTTATTATTTCTTTTTTAAAGCTAAAGAATAATTTACCTTTTCTAAATAAAGTATTTCGGCTAATCATTGTTAGCTCTATTATCTGTGTTTTACTTTCTTTTTTTGTATCCGATTCTAAAATTATTAAATTGGCAATGTTGTTTACTGCTATCTCTTCTTTACTTTCTATATTTACAGCTTTTTTGATTGCTAGAACTGGATATAGACCTGCAAAAATTTATCTAATTGCTTGGTGTATTTTTTTATTTGGTGCGGTGTTACTTGCATTTAACCGTTTTCAGATCGTTCCTGTGAATGTTTTTACTGAAAATACGGTTCAAATAGGAGTTGCGATTGAATCCATTTTGATTTCATTTGCGTTAGCCGACAGAATTAAAATATTACAAAGAGAGAAAGAAACCGCGCAAGAAGAATACATCGCTCTTTTTAATAATCTGAATGTCGGAGCTTATAGGAATACTGATGGAGAAGGTAGATTTTTAAAAGCTAATCCGGTAGTTGCTAGAATGTTCGGATTTGACGATGTAGATGAATTTATGAAAATGCAAGTTGCTGATTTGTATGCGGATCCTCTTGATAGAAAAACATTTTTACAAATGATGCGGGCTAATGGAGAATGCCGCAACCATGAATTATTATTAAAACGAAAAGACGGTTCCTTTTTTTATGCTTCTCTAACTGCCAAAATGCATTATGATAAAGAAAATAAATACTATTATATGGATGGTATTATTGAAGATATTACCGAATTAAAAAACACTCAGAGGGAATTAGAAAAAGCACAGTTAGAATCAATTGAGTCTTTGAGAAAAACTTTTCAGATAGAATCTGAGTTAAATATTTTTAAAAACGAAATGGATTTAGCTCAAAAAATTCAACAATCTATGTTACCGAGTAAAACTCCCAAAGTCGAAGGGTTAGATATCGTAGCTTGGTACAAACCGATGGAAAGTATTGGTGGAGATTTTTATGACTTTCAAGTGAAGGGTGGATATGTAGGATTTATTATTGCGGATGTATCTGGTCATGGAGTTCCAGCAGCATTAATTGTTTCCACTTTTAAAACTGCATTTTGGTTTCAGGAGCAGATGATACCTAAACCAGCATTTTGGTTCCAAGAAGAAAATTTGTTAAAACCAGAAGAGTTACTTTCCAACATGAATAAAATTTTGAAAGGAAAATCTGGCGGCGAATTTGTAACTGCTTGTTACGGGTATATTGATATTAAACGCAAAATTTTAAAAACGGGAAATGCAGGACATTCGGATTTACTCATTTATCGACGAAAAGAGTCCAAGTTATTTTCGATTAATCCAAAAGGAGCTGCACTTTGTGTATTTAAAGATCCTAAATTTGAATCAGAGGATTTTCAGTTAGAAAAAGGGGACAGAGTTTTTATCTATACAGATGGGCTTTTTGAGGTGATGAATGAAAAGGAAGAGACTTTTGGCGANNTCTAATGATTACTACTAAATATGGGACGCTCCACAGTACACTACGCAGATAGCAAAACAAACAATGCCTTAAAAAAATTACACAACAAACTTCGACCAGCCGGCACACCAGTCCAACGAGTCGAATACATCATTGAATTATTACTCCTTAGAATTTTTGAAACTAAGATAAAACAGGATAATGAGTTTAAGCCGCTGCGTAAACTTTTCTCTACTGATTATAAATGGAAAAATCCTAAAACTGGTATTGAAGAATCAAATGAGAATAGATTGTTTTCTTATTTGCCGACAGTTTCAAACGATCAAATTTTACCTGAATTAAATGATAACTTTTTTCCCTTCTACGCAAACATTTTACAAACTGCAAGAAATGTGTTTACTAACAATTTGCCGCAAAAGGTGCAAGATCAGTTAGTTCTAATTGAAGAAGTTTTTAGTAATTCTAATTTTACAAATAATGTGAATAGTGGGAATTTAGGCGAAGTAATCAGTATCGTTGCAAACGATATTGAGGAAGCTCATCTTTTAAAGACAGATTTACTCGGAGATGCGATTGAGTCAGCGTTAAGCGAAACAGGTGGAACTAAAGACGTGGGACTATTTAGAACACC
>DDBL01000187.1:0-17053 GCA_002333425.1 Leptospiraceae bacterium UBA2033 | reverse complement strand
GTCACCGAGCATGAAAGTAAATCTATCATTTTAGCAAATCCTCCCTTTGGCGCACAACGTGACCAAGAATGAGTTAGACGCACAGATGCAAGTGCTAGAAGGATTGCGCAAAATGAAGGTTGCCGCAGAGGAGAAGATAAAGAAGATATTGGCGGAGATTTGGGGAGTGGAGTTTGTAGAGGATGTGGCGGTGGAAGAGGAAGTATGAATTGGTGCGACAGTGTCGCACTAATCGGTAAGAGTTAAACAGCACTAGGAAAAAATATGACCGAGTTATCAAATAAGAAAGAACTATTTCAAAAAATCATAGAGCTTATACATTCAGCGAATGATTTTGTAACAAAAACAGTAAATTCATCCATTTTAATTCTTTATTGGAATATCGGAAAAACGGTACAGCTAGAAATTGTAAAATCAGATAGGGCAGATTACGGAAAGGGAATTATAGAGAGTTTGTCTGTCCAGTTATCTCGCGACTATGGTAGAGGCTATAGCCGTTCTAACTTAAATAGAATGGTAGAATTTTATAAATCATTTCCAGATGAAAGCATAGTAACAAACCTATCTACAAAATTAAGTTGGAGTCACTTGATAGAAATCATAAAAGAAAAAGATGTATTAAAGCGCGAATTTTATATTACTATGACTGTCAATGAAGGCTGGAGCGTTCGTGAACTCAATGGTAGGATACAAAGTATGCTTTTTGAGAGAACTGCCATTAGCAAAAAACCAGAAGAAACAATTTATAATGACTTAAAACAATTAAGAGAACAAAAAGAGATGAGTGTAGATTTATTCTTGAAAGATCCCTACCTACTCGATTTTCTCGGACTTAAAAATACATACTCCGAAAATGATTTGGAAACTTCAATTCTCGCGGAATTGCAAAACTTCATTTTAGAATTTGGAAGCGACTTCGCGTTCTTAGCCCGTCAAAAAAGAATTACCATAGACCAAGAAGATTATTATATTGATTTGCTTTTCTTTCACCGAAAACTAAAACGCTTAGTTGCTATCGAATTAAAGTTAGGCAAATTTAAACACAGTGATAAAAGTCAGTTGGAATTATACTTGCGTTGGCTAGACAAATACGAACGCCAAGAAGGAGAAAATTCTCCCCTTGGAATATTACTTTGTGCTGAGAAGAGTGAAGAGGTGATTGAACTTTTAGAATTGGATAAATCTGGTATTCACGTTGCAACGTATTTGACGGAATTGCCTCCGGTCGAATGGCTAAAGGCAAAATTACATAAATCAATCGAAGATGCTAGGAATAGATTCAACCATAAGGCGGAATAACAATGGGTAAAAAAATTAATGAAGCGACTTCTACCGATTTGCCGGTGATTCTAAGATTAGTCAATGAATATCATTGGAAAATTGAAGATACTTTATTGTATCAACAATCTTATGAGATACCTGAAAATCTAAAGAAAGATTATTCTACTTTAAAAAGCATTAAACCCGATATTGTTTTACAAGATTTGAATGGAGAAGTTTTAGCTGTCATTGAAAATAATTTAGATAGAGAAAATAAAGACCTCTTGAAGCTACGCACTGTTATCACACAACTTTTAAAACCTCGTTTTTTATACGCATGCAGTGCAGAGAGAATTTTATTTTATGATAATGCCTGGCGTGGACTTGACGCAGGAGAATTTAAACAAGTAACCACTTTCATGACCTTGGAGGAAATGAAACTCAAAGTAGAGCAACAGAAAAAAATTTCTTCCTCTAAAGAAATTTCAATTGATACAACCATCGCGGGCGGATTTGACCCGACAGTAGGAAAAGAAAGATACTATCAATTAGCCTGTATCCGCAAGATCATAGAAAACTATAAAGCAGGTAAACAAAAAATGCTAATTCACATGGCAACTGGACTTGGTAAAACAAGGACGGCAGTCGCCTTAGTAAAAGCATTACTCAGTAGTGGACTAACAAAACGAATTTTATTTGTTGTGGATAGACGCATGTTAGCAAAGCAAGCGGTAGATGATGGTTTTGCGTTAATTAGTAAAGAGCATACCTCTAGCTGGATTACTACAAAAATTATTGATAATCTTCCAATAGAAGAAGCTAAAAGAATTTTTGAAGAAGAATTGAAAAAGACAGAAGTTCCAGTAATGAAAGAACTAAAACAGAAAGCAGCGGATGACAACTATCAGCCGTCAGACGAAGAAATTAAAAAGTTTATAGATTGGTTAGCTAAGCCAAATATTTTTTTAGATGAAGGACATTTGCAGAAAATGTATGATTATAAAGAAGGCTCCGCTTGGGATTTTTTACTTCATGCTTTGGGTAAGAAAAAAATTCCTACTCCCAAAGAACGTATAGAGAAAAGTTATCTCTCCTATATTCACACTTATAATTTTACAGATGAGCAAATTATTGTTTTAAAAAAAATTAAAGATGTGTTTACCTCTAATGTTGCATCGCAAAAAAATATCGATGAAAAGGAAATTTTTGGAAATCCAGTATACGAAAGACTAATAGGTTCGTATGAAAGTATTAACAAATTGTTTGAGGGAAAGTTTAATGAGGTAATAAACGATTTGAAAATTGCTTTTGGGAATAAATTAAATGCATAACTTTATTAGTTTAAATAAAATACTAAAAACTTGAATTTTATTTAAATGTCAGATACTTTTGGATGTTTTCTTACATTCTGTGAGCAGGATCGAAGTGTGGCAATATTTTTTATGTCGTTTAATTTAATAAAAAGATTTTTTTTGGAACCTAATTCAAAATCCTAGTTCTAACTAAGACAATACTAATCAAAAGAGGTAAACATGAGACAATTTTTAATTCTAATTTTGGCAATTTCCTTAATGGGGATATTTGGCATTTCGGCGCATGACCATAAAGGTAAAGGTCATATGGGCAAAGAACATTTCAAAAAAATAGATGCAGATAACGATGGAAAAATTTCCAAAGAAGAGTGGCAAAAATTTCACGAATCTAAATTCACTGAAATGGACAAAGACGCAGATGGTTCTCTTTCTGTAGCTGAAATTCAAACTTTCCATAAAGAAAAAGGGAAAGGAAAAGATGTAAACAAGGGAAAAGGAAAAGGGAAAGGCAAAAATAAAGACAAGAACAAAGATAAAGAAGAGGATAAGGACGATAAAGACGAAGATAAGGATAAAGAAGACGACAAAGACAAAGAGTCAGACAAGAAATAAATCTTTTTCCTAAAAAAACGTAAATTCGATGTAAGAATTTTTTCACCACCGATGGCTTTAATTTCTTGGTTTTTTATCGGTGTCCATCGGTGTAATCGGTGGTAATCTTTGAATGTTTTCTTATGTCGAGCTTACGTTATCTACACTCTAATGCTGTATCTTTAAAGTTCTGGCAGTTTAAACTTCCATTTGGAAAATAAGTAACACGACTTACAAATTCAGACTTTGCTGTAAAATTTTCCTCAGCTTCAAGTTTTCCATTTGGGTAATAGAATTTCCAAGATCCTACTTTATTGTCGCGTAAATAACTACCGGCAAATTCCAATTGTCCGCTTCGATAAAATTTCTCCCACTTTCCGGTCTTATATCCCGTATCGTATTCACCTCGTTCTTCTAGTTTTCCATTTTCATAGTAACGTTCGTAAGAACCATGTTCGTTTCCAAGAAGGTTCGTCTCCATCCAAAAGTCAGTTCTACGTTTTGCGTGATTGAAGTATTGTTTGTAATAGATATTTCCATTTGGAAAATACCAATACCAAAGTCCATCTTTTAGAGAATTTACGAAACTACCTTTGCTAAGTGGTTTACCATTTGCCTCAAAAAAATAATTACATTCTCCATGTCGGATGCCGATTGTATTCAATGCACAATCTGAGTATAATTGCCCTGATTCGTACCAAGTGTATTCGTGCTGATCTTTCACTAATGTGAATATATTTTTCTTGCGATCAAACTTTGCATCCGTCGGAACTCCATTTGGGTATTTCATCTGATTTTCAGTATTACAATAAGTGAAAAAAAAAGTAAGCGAGGTAATTAAAAATATTGATAGTTTATTCATGATTGATTTGGCTCATTTGTGTATTCATTTTTTATTATCAGTAAATCGAGGCAATAGTTTTTTAAAGTAAGCTATAGATCTTTACTGGAGTTACGCGACCTTTGACTATTACAGTATCAATCTCTTTAATTTCAAAACCTTCAATTTTTGAAATTACGTCTTCTGAAAATAGAATTTGTTCCGAGTATTGTTTGGTTAGCTGCTCGATTCTTGAGGCTAAGTTTACAACATCTCCTATGACAGTATATTCTTTTCGTAAATCAGATCCTACATTTCCAGTCACGGCATCACCTGAATGTAATCCGATTCCAATTTTTGTAGGTGGAATTTTTTGAGTTTGATTGTATTCTTGTATTTTTTCTAAAATTTCTTTGGATGCTTGCACAGCGTTTAAACAATCTTTGCCGTTACTAAAGGGTGCGCCAAAAACTGCCATAAAACCATCTCCTAAAAATTTATTTACAATTCCGTTATTGCGATTAATAATCTCTATCATAAATTCAAAAAGAGTATTCAAAAAATTAACAACTTCTACAGGACTTTTATTTTCTGAAAATGAAGTAAAATTGCGAATGTCTAAAAACATAACACATACATGTTTTATTTCACTTTCAATTTCTACATTTTGGTTGAGCAGTTTGTCTACAACCTCTGGAGAGACATGTTGTCCAAAAACATTCATGAGTTGTTTTCGCTCTTCTATATTTGCTATTGATTTTAAAAATCCTTCTTTGATTTGTAATGCAACTAATCCTGCTATTGCTCCACCAATTAAGTAAAAAAATGCTCTTAGAATAATTAAAGGTAACTCTACTGAAATTAGGTCTACATTTTTGATTTGATTCGTTTTGTAATAATAAAGTGCAAGGGTTAAATATTCAGTAGCCGCAATAAATGCAGTAAACATAGAAAGTTTGAAATTTAACCTCAGAGTGGATAACATAATAAAAAAGAAATAAACTAAAGTGATAGGAGAAAGAATTGCATCAGTAGGACTTTGAAAAATTCCTAAAAGAATCATTCCTAGGGTAGGGAGCATTGTTTCAATAAGAGCATTTAGATAACGAATAATTTCTGGAGGTTGTTTTTTTCTTTCGATGAATAGGGAAAATGCTTTTCTTACTAAAAGTTCGTAAATTAAAAAAATACCAAGTAATATAAAAGAAAATTTCATCCCTTCTTTTATGTTTGGATATTTTTGAAAAAGTAAATTATTAGTAAAAAAATAGATGAATACTTGGATTGATAGAATCAAAGAAACTAAGAGAGAAATGATTGTTACCCGCTTCATTTCGTTGATTAATGTTTGTCTGGAAAATTCATCCTGAAATGTATTTTTAATTCCAGGTAGTAGCAAGTCTATGAATTTAGTATGAATTTTTTCGTGTGTCAAAATTTATACCTTAGAGAGTGAATTTATTTGTTTCTATCAATCGGAAAATTTTTTCCTCTTCGTTGAGTTCAGGGTCTTCTAGAATTTGTTTCAATATACCTTGCAGGATAAATCCTAATTTTCGTTTATCTATTTCTGGAAACTTTTCTATGATTTTATTTCCGTTCACTGCTAGTTCTTTTAGGGTTAATGGGCTATTTGAATTTAGTATGTCAGAAATTGTATTCTCAAAATTTTGAAATTGAATTTTGTCTGAAAAAATTCTAATGTAACTTAAAAATCCTTTTAGTATTAGCTCTATTTCTCTTTTTCCTGTGTAGGATACTATTTTAGAAAGAAATTTTCTAATTTCGATTACACTCATATTTTCAATGTTGTAGTTATCATTGAATAACTCCAAATAAAATAGGGCATCTTTAGAGTTACTTTTAGAATAACGGAAGTCTTTTAGAATTACTTCTGCCTTACTCAGTTTGTCATTATCCTCTAGTAGTAGATTAAGTAAAAATGCAAGACGTAATCCAAGTGGGGATACTTCTAGTTTGTCGATGTTTTTTAGTAATTCTAAATTTAGATTTTTTGTAAATATTTCGTTTGTAAAAAGTTCGAAGATTTGATTTTTATAAAGTTCGTATAAACCGATGAATGCATTTTGTGAGTTTAGAATTTTATTTAGCTCATCATGGAATCTTTCTCGGGAAATTTTTTCTGTGATATGTCTAGTTAAAAAAATTGCTTTATAGGTTTCGCTTTCAATCTGAAAATTTAAAGTAGATTGAAAGCGGATAGCGCGAATTGGTCGCAATCCATCTTCTCCAAATCTTTCCAATGGATTTCCAATTGTGCGAATGAGCTTATTTTGAATATCCGCAATTCCATTGTTTTCATCTATCATTTTTCCAGAAAGGATATTAAGTGCAATTGCATTCATTGTAAAATCACGCCTTTTCATATCCTCCGATAGACTTGCTCCAAATTCAATTTTATCCGGTCGCCGTCCATCAGTGTAATCTATGTCTTTACGAAATGTGGTTATTTCATAAGCGTTGTCGGCTAACATTACAGTAACCGTTCCGTGTTGGATTCCTGTTTCTATCACTCTTTTAAAAAGTTTTTTGACATGTTCTGGATGTGAAGAAGTAGTTAAATCATACTCGTGTGGTTTTTTTCCTAGAATTAAATCGCGCACAGAGCCGCCGATTAAATAGGATTCGTGACCAGATTCTTTGATTTTACTTGAGATAAACTCTAAGTCTTTTTTGTCATTTTCTGGAATTTGATTGATGAGTTGGGTTGCGTTTAGCATTAGAGAGAAGCAAGTTCATCGAGTTTGTCGGAGATAGCATCCAACAAAACTTGTTTTTTAATTTTTCCATTTAGTTCAATTGAATTTTTTTGTTTGTATCTTGCTGGCAGAGAGTTAAGCACTGCAATATAAAAGTTTAGAAATTTTTCTTCATCCCATTGAATGGTTTTGTACTTGGGAAGAATTTCTTTTAAACAGTCTTTCACTCTTTTTTCATTAGAGTTGCAAATAGTGGAAGTCCACTTTTTTATCTTAATGACTTTTTCAACTTTTACTGACAATTTTTACAAAGACCTCTAATGATTATTTCTAAAGACCTTACTCGAAAGTCTTGCACATTTTTCTTAAATTGAAATTTATATGAATCTTCATCGAAACATTCCATTTTCCCGCATGAATCGCATACTAGATGACTGTGTTCAGGGCTGGTTTCATTTTTAATTTCAAAATATGTGACTCTTTCGCTAGAAGGCAAGGATTTAATAATTTTTTTTTCGGTGAATTCGGAGAGTGTTCTGTAAATAGTCACTCGATCCCAGTTGTCTTTTTCGGGAAGATGGTCCATGATATAGGTGTGGGTGATTGGTTTTTGGGAATTGTATAGGATTTTGAGCACTTCTAAGCGGCTTCTCGTAATTTTTAGATCAGCTCTGTGCAATATGTCCTTTAATTCGTCAGCTTTTACCATGGTTATTCTTTATATAATTCGGCAGTTTCATTCCAAATTGCTCTGTATTTAATTCCGAACTCAATATTAGTTTTTAGCAATTCTTGGATTTTAATACTTTTTTCTGGTTCCAAAATAAATTTCATAAAAGGAAGTTCTTGTTTCTTTGAAATAATTTCTTGAATTTCTTCTTCCGATTTAGCTAAACTGGATTCACATTCTGATTTGTATTCTTCGAATTTGTATTCGGAGCAGAGTGTTGCAATTGTCATGTAGTCATTTTTTTGGATTGCTTCTTTCATCTTCTGTAACTGAGGATTTTTTTTGCACCCAAATGATAACACTAAAAACAAAAACAAAAGTTTAGGAATTTGTGTAGAGTTAAATTGAAAATAAGAAAATAGATTTACTACCATAAACATTTCTTAGGCTAAATACATAAAAAATAAAATAATCACAAGCACCAAGAGGATACCAACGATTATACTCATCATCTTTCCTAACTCGGAGTGTTCGTCTTTTTTTGAGGTTTGTGATGTTTTTTTAGAGACTGCTAGTTTGACTGGTCTTTCTTCAAAAGCACGTAACAAAGTTCCATTAGGTCCTTTCGCAAAAATATGGTATTCGTTTTTTCCACCAGTAACGATTTTTAAAAATTCTCCTGTGATTGGTTTATTCGTTCCATCTTTCGCAACGGCACCCACACTTTTTGCGATAGCAATTTCTTCTTTGGTTTGAAAGGGAAGTACAAAAAGAAGTTTCATATTTTCTTTGAGATTTTCAAAATCAATTCCTGCAACAGGAGCAACTACTGTTTTACACATTAAAACTTTTTTATAATTCTTTTGTACGTCGTTAATTAAATTTTCAGCCTTGGCTTTTTCTTGTGAAACATTATTTTCAGGCGCGACTACTATAGGTGCTGATTTTTTGGCTTCCGTGTAAGGATTAGAAATAGGAGTGTAAACTGAGGCTAATGGGTTATTTACCCTAAATTTTAGGCTAGAGATTTTTTCTACATCCAATTGAATTTTGGCAGTTTTGATTTTTAATTCTGTATTAATTACTAGCTGAATAATTTCACAGATATTAGAGTAGTCTTTCTTTTCGATTTTTGGAAATTCGGAAAGTATCGTTTGTCTATCAAGTCCTTTGTACATTACTCTACCAATTCTATCAGAAAGCGCTCTTTCAATTCCACCAGCTTTGATTGCGTCTATCAAATCTAATAAAAACTGAGAAACGTTTTCAAAAGTTCTAATCCTGTTTAATAAAGGAGAATTTCCAAAGGCAGAGTATACTTGGAGCAAATCACCCTTTGCCAGAGAAAATAAAAATATCATAACACCATTTCGATTCTCTACCTGAACAGAGGCTTTGATAAGTAGAGCGTCTACTAATTTTCCCTCAAGCAAAAGATTTGCATCATCATCCGAGGAAACTGATTCGAGTGCCATTGTTATTAGTTCGTTTTGTTCTTTTTGAATATCGTTTTCAGAGGACATGTTATTAGCCTTTACATTTGATATATCGGAATATTTTTCTAGTGCCCTGCATTAAATCCATGCCTAATAGGGACATGTTCTGGATGCATGGGTAATTCTACTTTAGCTACGGTTTCACGTTTAATTTTAGAGGAATAAATCGTAAAAACATGTCTATCAAATCCACTTTGTGCAAGTAGGATTTCAACCATAGTAATTCCCATCCCAGCTCCCTCCGTATTGTCTCCGTGGTCAATATAAAATTCAAACAAGTTGTCATACTTTTTTGCTTTTATAAATTTCTCTCGAATTCTTTCTTCCTCTTTTTCAAGGAGAGGAAAATTATTAATGATACGTAGAATTATTTTTTTGTGATCATAGAAAAACTTCACTTTAATATAAAAGCCATTCTCTTTCATTTTTGCATGATAATAAGGAAATTTTTTATCAGTGAGATTTTCTTTGAATGAATGCATAAAATTTTCGTATTCAAGTTCATCACTCGGATCAATTCCCATTTCCTTAAACGCAAGTCTTTTAATTGCAGCTTTTGTTGAATTTACAATTAATTCTTTCGCACAAGTATAAAGCAAATCCATCAGATCAACTTTGCCGTATTTTTTTAGAAGAGATTTAATGATAAATTTGAGTTTAGCCTCTCCTGTTTCACCGAGAACATACGTAATTAGGGAAATGGTTTTATCTTTGTCAATGCCCTGAGTGACTTTTTGTTTGAACAAATCACTTACAAGGTGTTCATCGTAATTTACGTCTGGACTTTCGTTCTCGGTGTTTTCCATAGAATAATCTTAAAGTTTGTTAATTACATCCATGACTGAACTAATTTCTGCTTTACACTCAATGATTGAGTTAATCAATTTTGAATTTATTTTTTCAATTTTGTTTGCGTGAAATTGAACTTTAAATTCGGTAAATTTTAAACCGTTTGCTGTCGAAATAACAACTGCACTCTCCCCTTTTTTGATATTCCCCTTTTCGATTTGTTTAAATAACGCAGCAAGCGCAACACCAGTATGAGGATCATTGTAGAGACCATGTAAATCTCCACGGGCTGCAGCGTCGGCTAATTCGTGTTCGTCTGCTTCTTCAACGATCCCGTTAAATTTTTGTAGGGCTCGAATTGCTTTTTTGATGGAAACAGGATTTCCTATTTGAATGGCGGACGCCAAAGTTTTCTTCGCTTCAACAGGGGCAAATTCAGAGTAACCTTTCAAATAAGACAGGTAAAGAGGATTTGCATTATGAGCCTGCGCGAGGATAATCCTTGGTAACTTCGAGATTAAACCTAACTCGAATAACATTTCAAATCCATTTCCAAGAGCTGACACATTACCAAGATTACCCCCAGGAATTACAATCCAATCGGGAACTTCCCAACCAAGCTGTTGTACGATTTCGGCTGAGATTGTTTTTTGACCTTCTATACGAAGAGAGTTCATGGAGTTGGCTAGATAAATTCCCGCTTCTCTAGAAACTTCTTGGACGATTTTCATACAACCATCAAAGTCGGTGTCGAGAGAAATTACTTTCGCTCCATTGGAAACTGGTTGGATGAGTTGGGCATTCGAAACTTTGTTGGCAGGTAAAAAAACGATTGTAGGTATACCAGCCTTAGCCGCATAAGAGGCAAGTGCAGCCGAAGTATCGCCCGTACTCGCACAGGCAACAGCTTTGATTTTAACTCCGTCTGCGATGAGTTGGTTTACGTGGCTGACTAGAACTGTCATCCCTAAGTCTTTGAACGAACCTGTGTGAGAGACACCACATTGTTTGATGTAGAGATTGGATAGATTGAGTTCTTTCGCAAGACGTTTGGCTTCGTAGAGATGAGTATTACCTTCGCCAGAGCTAATGATATTTTCCTCACGCATAGCTGGCAAAACCCACTCTCGTTTATTCCAGATACCTGATTGGTTCGGAAAACGAACGTCTTTAAGTCTGTCATCGAAAAGATTTTTCCATTCTTCGGCGGAAGTCTTTTTTAATTCATGAATATCATGTTTTACTTGTAAAAGGTCTCCGCATTTTCGGCAGAGGTATATGATTTCTTGGAGTTCATATTCGGATTTACAATCGGGGTTTATACATTGGAATGTAGCTGAGTATTTGGGTTTAGATGTTACGGTTACCATAATGTAACTTTCAATTTTTAGTGAATATGGTAAATATAGCAAGAAAAATTTAGAACGTGCGGATTTATACTAATACAAAAAGCTGTGGTTTTCTTTTTTGGTTTGCTTTATCAGAAGCAATTCGTTGTAAACCTTTTGTATTAACAATAGTTGTTCGTAGTATACTTTTATCGTTCCATTCTAATTCTCTACTCCGTTCAACTATTTCCTGATCCATTTTCTCAGATGATTAAATTAAAATTAGGAGAAAAAGTAAACGTCCTTTCGTCAAATCCTCTAAAGTTTTTCATGTATAATTTTTCAATTCTCATATAAATCTCCTAGCAGCATTTTCTTTTCCACTCTGCGTCTCCGTGCCTCTGTGGCAAACAATCAAACAAACTGCTTCAAAAACCTCAAATTCCCCGAATGAATATATCGTGTATCATTGATCGCATAACGCATCATGACGAGGCGGTCGAGTCCTAGACCAAAGTTTGGGCGTTGCGCATTCTCAGTATTTGCTACACCAAACCGTGATTTTGTTTTCCTTTCTCGGCTTAACGCGCCGGGCTACTACGGGCTTCGCTATCGCTACGGTCGCAAACAGAGCGACTTCCCCTTCGTATCCCTAACGCAGTGGAGTTGTCAGATTTTTCTTTTCATAAGGTTAAACCTTATTATCCTTTTCTTGCAAAATACACTTTTGAGATTTTCTTCGCTTTCTCTTCCCTGAGTGGGATACTTTCTTTATTCCGCTTCCCAGCGTGGGGATGATGACCTTCTTACTTTTTTCTTTTTCCACCCTTTGCACCAAGAAGCGCAAACTCCAAACTGCTCGGTCGCAGTTTGATATGAAAAAGAAAAGAAAAAAGTAAGCAAAAAAGAAAAGAAAACCCGACGAAGCTTCGAGAGCATCAGCGAAGAAGCTGGGGTCTGCTAGACATTTCCATCAGAAATGGGGGTGGACTCAGGCTTTTTCGCTTTAATACTTCGCAATGCTCCATTTAATACTTTTTCGAAGTTCTAGCTTTTAAGTTCAAGAGATTACTTACAAGTTGCCCCTTCCCTGAAGCTCTCAGCTTAAAAGCAGGAAACACAAAATTGGGGTTAGGTCACAACACCAACAAAGCCATCTTCTCTTCCAACAGTTCATTATTCAAAAAAGTTCCCTCTCGCAAAACCTTATCTTCATTATCCTCACCCTTTAAATAAAAAACGTCTACCAGATAACGGTCGTATTTGTCTGAACCGTGAGTTTTGATTATTAAAAAATTACAATCCTTCAAACGAGACTCTACAAACTTCTTTGATGCGTTTCCCCGATTCGTCCCAAGCTCAGGAGCATCTAATCCTCGTAATCTCAATCTCTGCTCGACGAAGATAGAAAATCCCAAATCAATATTGACAAGCAAAGTATCCCCGTCAATGACTCTCTCCAAGTAAGCCTTGTAGGTATACAACTCTTTTGCGCTAGTTACTGGCTCAAAGTAATACGAACTCCCTTTCTTTCTTGTTTCGATCACTGAACCAACTTTGAGTTTATTCAAATCTCCGCCGTTTATAGATTTTAGCGAATAATCATCATTTACCTTTAAACGAATTGAGAAACCCAAGTCCAGATTTGGAACAGACTAGCCCTGGCGTTCCAAATCTGACGAAAATTTTTGTAAAGTGCGGTATAGATACAACCACATCAATGGTCGTTTCAGCCTTTCAGGCATTGATTCATTTTTACTTTCAGAGTTAGATTTTCTAGATTTGTCGGATAAAGCTTGTTTAACTCGTTTTTGCAATTCTAACTGTGATAAGTCCTCTCGAATGGCAAGACTTTCCAACTTCAATCTGATACTAAAATCATCAACAAGTAAAAGCTCTCGATAATGACTCCAAGATAACTGAGTTTTTACTTCTTTTAATTTATATAATTGATAAAACTTTCGCATGTACCGCAAGTTCCGATCTGAAAAACCTTTTCCAAATTTTCGATTCAAATCCTTTGACAATTGCTTTAGCACCATATCCCCATAAGCCGCTCTTTCTTGTTTGTCTTGCTCGACTTCAACAATTCGTTCGCCAATCTTCCAGTGTGCAAATAGATTTGTCTTATTCCAATTTCCATCGCCTTCTATCTGTGCGTTTTCATAAATTTGCGAGATATCTTTTAGAATAGAATTGTAAGTAGGGGTAGAGATACCGTCGGAGTTTCTTTGCATATTGTTTTACTTTAAAACTATTTATACCAATTGCCAGCTTTAGCGAAAGTAAATTCATTTTTAACACTAGATAACCTACTTTTGGCAATTGGGCATGCCCCTTTCAAATAAAATAGTAGAACTTATTTATGAGGAGTGGTATATAAATATAAAAATGTCAAAACAAAAAAGCTGTAGTTTTCCATTTTAACTATTGAATTTAATCGACTGATTAGAATAGTGATTTCTATATACAGCTTGTCATATATCGATTTCATTACTTTTTACAATAGGGCATTATGAAACAACTAGAACATATTGAATCAATAGAAAAAGACCTTTGGGAATCGGCAGACACACTTCGTAGTAATAGCAATTTTGCAAGTAATGAATATTTTTTACCGATCATGGGATTTATTTTTTTAAGACATGCCTACAGCCGGTTTTTAAAAGTGAAGACAGAGGTAGAACAGAATTTGCCGACAAGAGGCGGAAAGATTCGTCCTCTAACGAAGGAAGATTTTTCTGGAAGAGGCGCATTATTTTTAAGAGAAGAATCTCAATTTCCATATTTGATAAATTCTAAAAACGATGGTAATACTTCGGAGCGAATAGTGAAAGCAATGGAGTTAATTGAAGAAGATCATCCAGAATTATTAAAAGATGTTTTACCAAAAGAGGAATACAGGAAGTTAGCCACTGAAAAAGCGGGTAGTAATTTACTCGATTTAATTCTTAAAAAATTTGACAACTCAGCGTTAGACAATGCAGACGGAGATGTATTCGGCAGAATTTATGAATACTTTTTAGCACAATTTGCAAATCTATCAGCACACGATAACGGGGAATTTCTTACCCCACAAAGTATTGTGCAAATGATTGTATATGTAATTGAACCAGATCATGGAGTTGTGTTTGATCCTGCGAATGGAACTGCGGGTATGTTTGTTCAAAGTGCACATTTTGTAGAGCAAAAAAAGAAAGACCCGAATCGTGTTCTAACTTTCAAAGGACAAGAAAAAAATCCGACGACAATCCGTTTAGCCAAAATGAACTTAGCCGTGCATGGATTAGAAGGCTCCATCTTACAAGGAATTACCTATTACGATGATAGACATGAACTATTAGGCAAAGCCGATTTTGTGATGGCTAATCCGCCGTTCAATGTGGATGAAATTGATGCAGACAAAATTAAAGATGATCCGCGACTTCCCTTTGGGCTACCCGGTGTTAACCAAAAGAAAAAAGTATCCAATGGAAATTATATTTGGATTTCTTACTTCTATAGCTACCTAAAAGAAAAAGGAAGAGCAGGATTTGTAATGTCTTCGCAAGCATCAAGCTCTGGACGAATGGCTAAGGAGGATTTGCCTGATAAGAAAAAAGATTCTAAAACCAAAGAAGTAGATAAATTTAATTCCACAGATGAGGCTACTATCCGTAAACTGCTCATCGAGACTGGTCATGTTGATGTGATGATGTCAATACGCTCCAATTTCTTTTACACTCGCTCGGTGCCCTGTGAGCTTTGGTTTTTTGACAAAGGAAAACCAAAAGAAAGACAGGACAAAGTCTTGATGATAGATGCGCGCAATGTTTACAGAAAAGTCACTCGTAAGATAAATGACTTTAGCCCCGAACAATTAAAAAATCTTTCTAGCATAGTATGGCTCTATCGCGGAGAGGAAGATAGATTCTTAGAGCTTGTAAATTCTTACCAAGAAAAATCCATTGAAGGAAAAGAGGCATTAACCACATCTAAAGAAAATTTTGAAAAGAAATACAAAGAGATTCAATTTTTGTTACAGAAATTTTGCAAAGATGAAAAAATTATTCTCACAGAGTTCACAAAGAACACAGAGAGCTTTATAAACTCCGACTCTTTCCTCCGTGACCTCAGTGCTCTCTGTGAGAAACTATCTTCTCTCTCACAGAGAGCACAGAGTTCACAGAGGGATTTAAGACAGGGTAACTCAGTTTTTTCTGTAAATGCAAAGCAGTTAAATAAGATTCAGGAAAAGCTCGATCCAATTTCCAAAAGCTGCGAAGACTTAGCTAAAGACTCAGATTTAGTTCTCAAATCATTGCTTAAACTAACAGACTCTCTGAAAGAAAAAAGCATTTCGGATAAAAAAGAAACATTTCCAACCAAAGAAATAAACAAACTCACAAAAGAGCTAGAAGAATCACGCTCTGGGCTTTCCGGCGTTCTACATGAGATTCGTTATTTCATTCGCCAGTCGGAGTGGCTACTCGTTCGTTTCCCCGAGGGAAAATTACAAGACGTAGAAGGATTAGTAAAATTAGTCAGTCGAAAAGAGCTAAAGGATAACGACTATAGCCTGACACCCGGACGGTATGTAGGTGTTGCACCCGAAGAGGAAGAAGATTATGACTTCACAGAAAAATTAACCGAAATTCATATTGAATTAGCAGACTTAAACAAAGAAGCAACAAGCCTAGCAAAACAAATCCAAAAGAACTTTGAGGAGCTGTTGTGAAAAAATGAACGCTAAACTACAATTTGCCAAAGAAAGAAATGGTTTCTCACAGAGAGCACAGAGTTCACGGAGAGGGCTAAAGGATAACTTATGAAGAAAGTTCCATGTAAAAAATACTTGCCAAGCTTATCTTACACTATAGGATAAAACTATTATGCAAAATGCTTATATTTTAACAGGTAGTCTCAAAACTCCGACGATGATAGAATTGGATGAATCGTTATCTCTAGCAATGCAAAAAGTAAGAGTTATTGTGGAACCAATGCAAGCGGTTAGAAAAAAACAATCCTTACTATTGACTCTAAATAAAATCCAAGCTAAGCAAGAAAAAAGAAATTATATTTCTCCGCGAAAAGAAGAGGTCGATTTGTATATTACTAGATTAAGAGACGACTGGAATTAAATGAAGTATTATTTAGATAGTTGTATCGTAATATATATAGTAGAAAGAATCACAGACTATCGTGAACAACTGATTCATCTAATTCCAGAAGACTCAGAATTACTTGTATCCGATTTAACAAGAATGGAATGTAGATGCAAACCTATTCAAACTAAAAATACCCAACTACTAGAAGAATTTGATTTTTTCTTTAATGAATCTGCGGATACTATTAATTTAACCACTGAGGTAATTGATAAAGCTACCGAGATTCGCGCGGCTTATTCTTTTAAAACTCCAGACTCTATTCATTTGGCTTGTTCTGTTATTGGTAAAGCTAATTTCTTTGTAACAAACGATAAACGGTTAAATGCTTTTACGGAAGTAAAGGTATTGTGTTTATAGGATAACGCTAATTAAGCTCTATGTTCTCGAAGAATAGGTTTCTCACAGAGAGCACAGAGTTCACAGAGATGATGAACAGTAACTAACCTCTGTGTTCTCCGTGTGCTCTGTGAGAAACAATCTTAGTCTCACAGAGAGCACAGAGTTCACGGAGGGGTGGATTATATATGGATGAAAATGAAATTTCAGAACAATTAATAGGTCTATGTATAAAAATTCATAAAGAACTTGGTGTTGGATTATTAGAATCAATTTATGAAGAAGCTCTTTCCTATGAATTGAACAAACATGGAATAAGTTTTAAAAGACAAGTTGAAATTCCAGTGATGTATGATGGCGCACAATTAGGAATTGGTTTTAGAGCCGATTTAATTCTTGATGACAAAGTAATCGTCGAACTTAAATCTGTTGAGAAAATTGCTCCCATTCATAAGAAGCAACTGCTTACATACTTAAAACTATCTGGAATTCAATTAGGTTTATTAATAAATTTTAATGAAATACTTTTAAAAGATGGAATTACCAGAATAAAAAACTAACCTCTGTGTCCTCCGTGTGCTCT
>DDBL01000213.1:7239-9428 GCA_002333425.1 Leptospiraceae bacterium UBA2033 | reverse complement strand
CAATCTCTTGTCTATCTGGATTTTTTCTTGCAGAAACCAATCTATTCTTTCTAAAGAAATGCATTGCACCTTCTATTTGAATGTCTAGATTACCTGTAATTTTCTGAGTATCAATTTGGTTATTGGAATCTAAAGTAAGCCCTGCGTAAGCAACTGCTTCAATGTAAGAACCAGATAAATATTTTTCTGGATGATTCGAACACATAAGTAGACCAGCAACACTACAGCGCACAGAATGATTTTCATCCTGAGTAAGCAAGCCTCTCTTTAATAACCATGTCGCATAATCCTCCTTAACCTCTGGAATAAACCGTTTCCATAGACGTTCTTCTAAATCTTGAATAGATGTTTGTGGAACTGCTTGTTCCTCAAAACGAATTAGTCTTGCTTGACTTCTTTGCTGAAAAAGTCTTGCTAAGTATTCTGGTGGCATTTCTCTTTTCGAACTTCCAACTCTGTAAAAATATCCATTCACAGACCTATGAACAAAAAGACTTTTAGCAATATCAATTTTAATTACGATTTTTTTATTTCCGGATAAGTCCGGTAATTCTCTCTTTTCAATTAATGGATTTATAGGGGGCTTAATACTGTCATAACAAATTTCCCGCACATAACTTTCAACGAGATCAATATCTTGTAATTGAATTCCCAAGACATCTTTTGTCTTATCATCAACGCCTAACAGTATCACACCGCCACTCGTATTCCCAAATGCACCGATTTCATCTGATAAATCTTTTCTGTCAGGTCCTGTTATTTTCTTTCCTGAAATATAAACTGCTTTTAATTCTAGAAATGAATCTTCTCCAAGTCGAATTTTATCAATAAGTTCTTCTGTTGTATCAAACATAAGGTTCTATCCTTTTATATCTCATCTGGAAAGCATCTTTACCACCTTCTAAAATGGAACAAATCTCTTCTCTAATTTTCTTATCTTGCAGACAACCCTTATTTTCCATGTTTGTCTGTCCATTCTTTGATTCCAAACAATACACCAGTTCTGAATCTCCATTTACTACAATATTGGCGTTATGCGTCACTACGATAATTTGTCTCTTAGATTTTGATTCTTTTAATTGTTTTACTATTAGTTCATAAATTAAACGATTATCTAAATCATCTTCCGGCTGGTCTAAAATGATTGGATCGTTTCCATAGGAAAGAACAAAGGATAATAAAGCAGCAGTCTTTTGTCCAGGCGAACCTTGGTCTATTGGTTGATACTTCCCATTAGGACTTTTATATTCAATATCCAAAGAGTCTTCAGGAAAAAAAAGGTCGAGTTGATCAAAGTTTTGTTGAGGCAATTTCACTATGCGATCTTTAAATTGATTATATCTTCCCGTAGCTTCAAAGTCTCTACCTTCCAACAAGCCTTTTATATTATTTTTTAAATTGGAAATATTTTGTTCATCGATACCATTAGAATATAAGTTAAATACTAATCCTTCCTCACTTTCGGAATGACCTATAATTGACTCGAAGCCATTTTCCATATTTAATATTTCTCTCAGTCTCGCTTCAACGGCTTGCTTATTTCCAAATGGGATTATTTTTATTTTCACTGATTTGTTTGATTGAAAAACTTTATCTAGAAACTCTTGTCTTTTTTGAGAAAGAAGTTTTCTGTGATCTAATAATTCTTTTAAAATAGCATCTATGTCTTTTTCTAATTTTATGCATTCTTTCTTAGTTGACTCTATTTTTTGAACCTTAGATTCTAAATCTTGTTTCACTTGAAACAGTTTTCCAAATTCATCTTGAGCATTGTTAGAGTTTGCAGATAAATCTTTTAATGCTTCTTTATATCTTTCATCAGATTCAATAAATTTTCGAGTCCAGATACTTTTATTTTTCTCTTCTTTCCATTTTTCTAATGTATTTAGTAATGACTGTGCTTGTTCAGTAAAAACAGATTTTATACGTTCAATGTCAGCATTAACTTTCTGAATCAAACTTATCAATTCATCATCTGCGTCATCACCCAAAGTAAACATCTCATTCGAAATAGAAATTGGGATTATATCCTCTGAAATATTTACGATCTTTTCAGGAATATCTGATATATTCGATTCCCATGAACTAATATATCCAGATTGTCTTTGGCGTTTTTGAAATTCTGCTAAAATATCCTTAAAACCCTTTTCCTCCAAAAGAGCGATCTTCTTTGAAATATCAGAAAGCTC
>DDBL01000213.1:6717-7193 GCA_002333425.1 Leptospiraceae bacterium UBA2033 | reverse complement strand
AAACCTGAATCAGAGTATTCCCAATTGATTTTATATTGTGTTTTTTCTTTTACATAAACCAAACTAAATTTTGAATCAATAGTCAATAAACCAATTTGTGATCTACTCTCAGGCACCTCACTATACTTTGTAAATTCTGTCAGCAAGGATTCTGGAATTTCTTCTTGCCTTCTCATAATTAACCGAACAAACTCGACAATAGATGATTTGCCAGTTCCTCTTCCTCCAATAAAGGAATTCATCCAAGGATTCAATGTTACATACTCATCATTCTTTCTTCCAATGTATTTAGATTTTTGAAATGCAATGCTTTTTATATAATTTACACTATGCTCATTCGGATTGTCTACAATTGTATCAGATCGCTTAATGGATAAATCTCCATCCATGAGAGCAAGTTTTAATCCATCCAACGAAGGCGTTCCCATTTTTACCCATGTGAAACTTTTTCCTGGATAACTCTGATTTGCCGTTCC
>DDBL01000213.1:0-6674 GCA_002333425.1 Leptospiraceae bacterium UBA2033 | reverse complement strand
TCATTAATCTTATCTCTGTTTGCATTCACATCAAAAATAGCTAAAATATGTATCCCGCCATTTACACTTATCTCAACCCCCGGGAACAAATGAATTTCGCGGAAATTTGTTTCGTTTGCTTCTTTCATTTCTAAGTAAGCAGATTTTAACGAATCAATCCAATCTCCCGAGTTATGATCTGTAATTGCAACACAATCTATCTCGGCTTTCATAAAATTTAAAAGCCATTCTTTTGGTGTAATTTTTTTTAGCTGTTCTTGATTACCTTTTCCATAATCATCCGATGCAGGTGTATGAGTATGAAAATCAAACTTCCACCATTTCGCCCCAATCCAATTCATATCCAATGTATTCATAATAATTCCCTATTCATCTTTATTTTAGCGAGTAAGATTCATAATCTTTTTTGTTCATAGAAAATTCAGGATCAACAATCTTTACTTCGTCAAACGTCAAGTCATACAAACGATAAACCATCAAATCAATCTCCTTATCCGTAGAATCAATCACTGCTTTAATGGCGAGAGCTTCCTTCTGTAAACGTTCAAAGCGATCGAGCCATTTCTCTTCGTCAACTGCGGATAATACTATTTTCTTTTTCCCAACTTCCCTTGCAAACTCCGACCAATCTAGTAAATACCAATTCTCTAATTTCTCCGAAAGTTTATCGAGCTTAAATTCAGAAACTAAAAGCTTCGTAAACTTCTTTTGGATTTCTTGGAGTTCTTTGTTTTTGGAGAGCATAATGTCGGCTAGCCGGATGAAAGGGGCTTGAGCTTCAGGAGAAATATTTTTGATGGGTAAAGATTTAAACTCTTTAGTTTTAATCTTCGGAAATAAAACATCAAATTCATTATTTTCATTTCTAAAAAACCAAAACATTAGTTTGGAATTGAGCACTGCTAGAACATAAAGGATTTTTAAGTTTGATAAACTTTTTTGTTTAGCGATATACACAGTTTGGTCAACAACAAAGTATTTGTCTGTAAAGCTTACAATAAGACTATTCTTTGCTGGTATCTGCCTTATTAATAATTTGTCACCATCAAAAAATGTAGAGTCTCTTGGTTCAGCAATCCAAGGTCCATACGATATATACTCATTATCCCAAGATATTCCATACTTTACTATATTTCTACCTCGTAATTCTGGCTTGTATGATTCATTCAATTTCGTATTACTGTTAAATCTAGAACTTTCCTTATCTTCTTCTGTCTGTGGGGGATTACCTTTGCCAACCTGATACTCTTTTATACCTGTAGTAACATCAAAGTAGTCTGCAATTGTTCCCGATTGTTTCTTAATTTTACTAGAAACACTTTCTCCTTTACTAGGTAACGTCACAACAAAGTTGTAGTTCTTATTATTAATAAAACTAGAAGCATTGAATTGATGTAAAAATAAGAACTGTCTATTTTTTAAAATAAAATACTCACTCGCATTTACCATCCCTTTTCGAAAAGTAAAAATTAAAGATTCAACATTAGCTTCCTCAAAAACATTTTTACCACAGTCTATAATTTTGCTTATATTTATACTTTCTAAAATAAATTTCCTAAGTTCTTTCGTATTCTCGTTTGCTAGAAAAGTATTTGGAACAATAAATGAAAGTAAACTGTTTCTATTGGATTCGGTAACAGCTTTTTCTATGAACAAATGAAATAAATCAAACTGATTTTCGGCTACTTTGTAGTTATTTAGGAAATAATTCTTCTCAATGGCAGAAAATGCTCTTGCACGCACATAAGGCGGATTACCCACAACTGCATCAAACCCGCCGCGCTCGATGAAGACGTTGGGAAAGTCTAGTTCCCAGTGGATAGGGTTGTAATTATCTTCTATTTTTTTTGCGGCACGAAATAATTTCAATTCCCAGTCTTCAAAAGAAGAATCTCTCACGGAGGACACAGAGTTCACAGAGGGTTTAAATTCTTGTCTCTGTGATCTCTGTGTGCTCTGTGAGAAAAACATACTTGCATTTAATCCCTTAATATATTCATTCTTTTGATCTAAGCGGATAATTTGGAGTAGCTTGTTCTTTTGAGCAGAATAGATAGAATGGATTTCGTCGTTTTTGTCGGCGAAGGCTAATGCTAGTTCTATGTTGGCAAGGTATCTGAGTTTTTGTTGGTTGGGTTTGATTGTGGATTCATAGTATTGTTTTTTCTCGTCTACGTTTTCAAATTCAAAGTATTTTTTAAATTCCTCTTTGAAATTTTCAATTACATTCTTATATAAATCCTCGTTATTAGCGAATAGCATCATTTCTTTTGTCTTAGAATCTATTCTGCCAGAGAAAGTTTTTTCTTGGCTACCGATAAGAGAGTCACCACAACGAAGATTATAGTCAAAGAATTCTAACTTTTGATTTTTCTGGAGAGTAAAAATCCAAATCGAAAGTTTGGCAAGCTCCACCGCCATAGGGTTCTTATCCACACCATAGATACAACGTTTGGCAATCATTCGTTTGTATTTACCTTCTTCTGCACCTTTCAAAAGATTTTCTAAATCTTGTAAAGTCTTAGTTCGTCGATTTGATTTTCTTGTGATTTCTTCTATTTCCGCTTGAATCAAATCTTCAATTCGGTCATTTATATAACTAATCACTTCCACCAAAAAATGCGCACTTCCCATCGCTGGATCAAGCACACGAATATTCAAAATCTCTTTAATTTTATCCGAAGGTCCAGATTCTTTTTTTACAATCTCATCCACGAGTGGACCAACGGTGTACTTCACGATAGACTCAACAATATAGTCAGGAGTGTAATAACTACCCGACGCCTTACGCTCGCCCTTGTCGTTTACTAGATATAAATCACCTTTTAGAAGTTTTCTTTTTTTCTTTCTATCACCAAGTAAGAATTCTTCTTTTTCTTCGGTTGCAGATTTGAGTTTATATTCGAGTAGCCCCTCATAGATAGTTCCCAAGTGACGAACTTCTAAAACAGAAAAGTCCACTCTCTGCGGTTTCTGAGTTTTTTTGTCAAAAGTTCTAGTTAGATAATCAATTGCATTTGCATAAAGCACATTATCAATATCAAATTTATTTAAGATCGGATGAAGTTTTGTGGAAAATAAACCTCCGTTAAATTTATCATCAATTTCTTTAAACACATCATTGATATCGTAATCATCATTTTTATCTCTGATACTTTCTGCATTTTCGGGAACGTTACCAATCTGACTGTAGGATTCAATTTTTTCCAAAAGATTATAGAAAACATTTTTCACTTTTGGATGTTCAAATAATTTTCGATGATCGGCATACAAAAGAAACAAAACACGAAATAAGTAAACAAGCGACTCACTGTAAATAATTTCAAGAACAAGTTTTTCGATCTCAGGATTATCAATGTTAACCTCATCTAAAGATTTCTCTTCTAGAAAGGTTTGCATTTCCTGATATTTTTTAAACTCATCCCATTCTCTGTCTCTTGAATTGTAAACACGAAATAAACCAGTGGCGATAAGCTCCAAACTCAAGTAGACTTGTTTTCTTAATTCGTCAGAAACTTGGGATTGTAATTTTTTAGAACCAGCTTCAACAAGGGATAAATACGATTTGCCGCGAAATGCATCTTTAGAAAAGAAAAACCAGAATGTCTTAAATCGGTCAAAGTCTTTGTTCTTAATAATTTCTTCTAAGTTTAACTCAAAGAATTTATCCATCTCAGCACGATAAGAATAAATCCTCCAAGACTTTCCATCCGTCAAGATTCCAAAAGGAACGGTTGCTTTTTGTTCTTTAGGATTAATTTGATCTAAATAAGATTTTTTAATTTGCCAAATCGGGTCAGTGTTGTCATTCTTTAGCGCCTTATCATGATTATCCAGTAAACCCCATGACTTTGATTCACAAATAGTAGAGCAGGAGGAATATTTGATTGCATTTTTCTGATCTGTATTTTTATGAAAGGCTGCTTTATCATCCTCAGCATAAAAGAAAGCGTAGTCAATTCGCTTTGTTCCTTCTTCAGTCTCTTCACTTTTTTTAGAAGTTTGAACTTCAAAGATATGACCAAGAGATTTAAAAATCGGTTGCAAGAAATTACTTTCCAACTGAGCTTCCGACTGACGTTTCAAGTCTTCCTTATATAGAGAAGAAATTTCTTTAAATCGTTCTTTCAGAAAAACTTCATCCAAACTTTTATACTCATCCAAATCCTCTAAATGATTTTCTAAAAAATCTTCCGAGAACAGTTTAGAACGCATGTACCTCATAAAACTTTTGTCGTTTATCTTTACCATATTGCTTTTCTTTATTCCTATTCTAATGACAGTTGGACAAAATAACCCTAAAATCTTCCTAATATACGGTCAAGGCAAATCATCCAACTTTACTCCAAAAAACTAGTGCGAAAGAATCATCCGTTTTCATCCTAACAATCTTTATCGTATTTTCTATCCGTGTTCATAGCCTTGGCGCGTGGTAATCTTTATCCAAAATTCATAATTCAAAATTCATAATTAAAATAATTGCCAAAAACCTTACCAACTAAAACCCTATTTTTATGTTTCAAGGTGTATTTACGGCTATTATCACGCCATTTAAAGCTGATAAAATTGATTATTCCAGTTATTTTCGTATTTTAGATATGCAAATTAACTCTGGCGTTTCTGGGGTTGTGCCATGTGGAACTACGGGAGAGTCTCCGACGCTTGATTATGAAGAGCATTTAGAGCTTATTCGAAAGACTGTGGAATATGTTGCAGGTCGGATTTTGGTGATTGCAGGCACTGGTTCTAACTCCACTATGGAAGCGGTTTATTTGACAGAAGAGGCTTGTAAGGTGGGAGTGGACGGTGTATTGTCTGTAAATCCTTATTACAATAAACCTACCCAAGAAGGACTTTATTTACATTTCAAAAAAATCGCAGAGGCTTCTATAAAGCCGGTAATGCTTTATAATGTTCCTGGGCGCTCTGCTGTGAATTTAGCCCCTGACACAATCAAACGATTAGCAGAAATTACAAATATCACATCCATCAAAGAAGCGACAGGCGATGTGGGGCAAATGGCAAAAACCATCCAAGCGGTTAATGGCAAAATGAATGTACTTTCGGGAGATGATAATCTTACACTTCCACTTCTCGCTATTGGCGGAAAAGGAGTAGTATCCGTTGTATCAAATTTTTTTCCAAAAAGTCTTGTTAGTATGGTGAATTCATTTTTTGAAGGAGATTTAGAAACTGCCAGAAAAATTCATTATGATTTACTTTCTGTATTTGGACTTGTTTTTTGTGAGACTAATCCGATTCCTGTGAAAGCTGTTATGCACTGGCTAGGTTATTCGGAGAATACTCTTCGTTTGCCAATGACACCACTTAGTAATAGTGCACAGGCAGACGAATTAAAAAAACAAATTTTTCATCTGCGAGGTTTAGGTTATGAATAAAAAGGGAAAGTTAAAAATTACACTAATTGGATCTGGCGGGAGAATGGGAGTATCCATCACTCAAATTCTAGCCAATAGCACAAAATCTATACTATTCGCAGCAGTCGAGAGAGCAAATTCTCCACTCATAGGAAAAGACATTGGACTGAACGCAGGAATTGGTGAAAATGGAGTATTGTTTACTTCTCACACCGAAGAAGCTATTGCAGGTTGTGATGTAGTCATTGACTTTGGATCTGCTGAAAATTCCAAATCTGTTTTAGATTTAGCGGCAAAATACAATAAACCGCTTGTGATTGGTGTGACTGGTCTTGATGAATCTTTTTTGCAAAGAATCAAAGAACTTTCAGTTCAGTTTCCAATATTACAATCTCCTAATATGTCAGTAGGAGTAAATTTGTTATTCAAACTTGCAGAAATGGCTGCGCGTGTTTTAAAAGATGAATACGACATTGAAATCTTAGACATTCACCACAGGCATAAAAAAGACTCTCCTTCTGGAACAGCTATGAAGTTAAAAGAAGTTTTACTTTCTACTTTAGGAAGAACTGAAGCGAATGCAATTTACGGAAGACATGGAAATGAATATGGGGAGAGAGACCCAAAGGAAATTGCAATTCATAGTATGAGGGCAGGGGAGGTCATAGGAGATCACACTGCATACTTTTTTTCCCCTGATGAACGAATTGAAATTTCTCATAAAGCTAGAGACAGACGCACATTTGCCGTTGGAGCAGTAAAGGCTGCTGAATTTATATACGAACAAAAAATGGGTCTATTTCATATGTTTGACGTATTAGGAATTTAAGATTTGGATTATCTACGATCCTTACTTTACATTGACTATAACAATTTATCGCCCATAGCGGTTACTGTTGATATACTCATTGTAAGTTACATATTTTATAAAATATATATCATGCTTCGAAAGACTCGAGGCTTACAGCTATTAATCGGTGTAGGTGTGTTTTATATTATGGGACTCGTAGCTAATTATTTCCAATTAGAGTTATTGGATTGGTTAATTGTGAACATAAAACCAGCCATTATATTTGTTGTGATTGTACTTTTACAGCCAGAGCTTAGACGAAACCTAGGAGAATTATCAAAAATACGAATTGTAAAACTTTTTCTTCTAAAACCCAATTATGAGTTAGATGAAATTGTGGAAGCAGTGAAGATCATGGCGCAAGAAAAAACAGGTTCGATTATTGTAATAGCAAAAGACATTAGCCTAAAAGACATCATCGAACAATCAGTTCAGTTAGATGCAGT
>DDBL01000227.1 GCA_002333425.1 Leptospiraceae bacterium UBA2033 | reverse complement strand
CAACGACAGGAACGGGAGCTGGAACAACAACGGGAACGGGAGCTGGAACAATGACAGGAACGGGAGCTGGAACAATGACAGGAACAGGCGTAGGAACTACAACAGCGACAGACGCAATCGCATTAGATAAAGCCGCTCTTACGATTACCTTTGGTGGAGCTGATTCTGCTGTAAGTGTAACACAAAATCTAACTTTATCTGCAACTGGTTCTAGTGGGACTACCATCACTTGGGCTTCAAGTAATGTTGGAGTTATCGCCACAAACGGAACTGTTACAAGACCAGCCTTCCCAACGGGAGATGTGGCTGTTATACTAACCGCAACCATTTCAAAATCAGGCGGAACAAACGACACAAAAGTATTTAACTTAACAGTCATTAAAGCTCCACAGACTGCAAATGAGGCAATTTTAGCATACAAAGCTACTCTTGCGATTACCTACGGTGGCAGTGATTCTGCGGGCAGTGTAACTTTAAATCTCACTTTAGCAAATTCTGGCTCTAGTGGAACTACTATCACTTGGGCATCTACCAATACAGGAGTCATGGAACTGTTACGAGACCGATTGGTGCAAATGCTAGTGTAACCCTTACAGCGACAATCGCAAAAATAGGCGGAACCAGTGATACAAAAGTATTTGCACTGACTGTAATAGCGAATTACACAATTGGCGGGACAATCTCTGGTGTCATTTTGCCCGGGTTGGTATTAAGAAACAATGGTGGAAATGATCTGTCGGTGACAACAGGAGCTACTACATTTACATTCAGCACACCTGTTGCGCCTGGGACGGGTTATACGGTTACCATCCCGACAATACCTGCCGGAATGAGTTGTGGGATTGCTAGTGGAACAGGGACTGCAAATGCGAATGTTACAACTGTAAATATTACATGTGGTTCTAATGCTACCGTTTTCACATCTAGAACTCTACCCAATCCAAATGGAGGTTGGTATCTAACCGCAGTGTATGGAAACGGACGTTTTGTTACGGTGAGCGCGAATAGTAATCCTGGAACAGTCGCCTATTCCGACAATGGGACGACATGGACAGCCGCCAGTCATTCGGTCAATAGCGTTCAATGGTATGGATTAGCTTATGGAAATGGTCGTTACGTTGCAACAGGTAACAATATGGCAATAACTTCCGTAGATGGAATCACTTGGACCCAGCCAACTATACCAACAGGTAATTGGAATTCAATAACCTATGGAGCTGGATTATTCGTCGCGGTGAGCACTGGTGGTGGTCAGTCCATTGCGACTTCTCCCGATGGAATTACATGGACTTTGCGGTCAACTGCCTTACCTAGCTTTCAAACATGGCAACCAATAGCTTTCGGAAATGGCGTTTTTGTAGTGATCGCACAAAATACATCCGTCGCGGCAACCTCTGCCGATGGAATTACTTGGACAGCCAAAACCTTACCAAGTCCGGCTAACTGGAATACGACTGCTTATGGTGGGGGAATGTTTATTTTTGCAGCATACAACCAGACTACAGGTGTTCAATCGGCTGCATCTTCGCCGTAATAAGTGTAATATACTTTTGTTTTGTTAAGCATGAGTAAAATGGAGTCATGTCTACTTTATTCACACGTTATCTTATTCCTTTCATTCAAGAGGATTTAACCGAAAGGATGGTTTTTCTTGGCGGACCAAGGCAAGTTGGAAAGACAGTTCTTGCTCAATCGTTGATTCAAAATTAAAAAGATGGACATCCCGCGTATTTGAATTGGGATTTGGAGAATGTTCAGGATTTAGATAAAATTTCAATCATCCCATTCGAACAATTTTGTATTCTTGAAAAAATGGTATAGATTTTCTTCGAGAACTTGCAAACATTACACCTGTAGACTCTTCAAGAGATTTAAAAAAATAAAATGCAAACCGAACTAAACAACCTAATTAAAGCCATCTGTGTTTATCTGTGTTCATTCCTCCCTCCGCTATTCGCGAACCTAAGCCTTCGCATGGTAATCTTTTTAATCTCCTTTTGCAATGACATCAAACGCCCTCCGATCGAGAGCATACTCCTAAATAGCCTCTTGGCTGTTCCTGGAGCGGGTTTAGAAAGAGTGGGAGTCGTAACATCTGACTTTGGGACAAGCGGCAAATTTACAGTAATCAATCCAGACACCCAAGTCTCTATTTCAACCATTGCGAACATTCATTCAGATGCTGTTGCAAAAGTAATAGATGGAAAAGTATTTATTCTCAATCGACTGAATCGAGATAGTGTGTTGATTCTAAATCCTTCTTTTGGATTTTTGCCAGAAGCTGAGTATTCAGTGGGTAACGGTAATAATCCGCAAGACATTGTAAAGGTAAATGAAAATAAGGCTTATATTACTCTCTACAACAGTCGAAATTTACTTGTTGTAAATCCGTATTCGGGAGCTTTAATTAAAACTATTGATCTTGGACAATATGTAGAAACAAGTTCGACTGGAATTGTAGGAGTAGATGGAATTCCCGAAATGTCGCAGATGTATTTGGAAGGAAGTTCGCTTTACATACAACTGCAACGACTAGATAGAAATGATCCTGGTGGAATTCCTGCGCCTAATAGTGATTCTCTGCTGTTAGAATTAGATGTAAATTCGGATAGTGTTATTAATACTTATACTTTCTTCTCAAGAAATCCAACGAGTAAAATGCAAAAGATCGAAATGGCAGGAGAGTCTTTCCTTGTTATGTGCGCTCCGAATCGTTTGGGTTTTCTAAGTAAACTGGATGGCGGAGTTGTTGCCTTTAGCCTCAGAACGAAAACTTTTAGAAATAATTTCCTCTACTCAGAAATTACAGCAGGTGGAGATATTTTGGGAATTCAAATCAAAGATGAAAAGGAAGGATATGCTTCTGTTCTCGATTCTAGTTTTAACAAATCTATTCAACAATTTAATCCGAGCACAGGACAAAGAGTGAGCACAATCCTTAGTTTCTCTGCGAACGCTGGAAATATTTCGGGACTTCTTCTTACGAAGTTAGGTAGACTTTATGTGGGCGATGGAACTTTTTCTAGACCGGGTGTTTTAATTTTTGACACAACCAAAGCGGATAAACCGCGTTTAACTCAATCTAGTATTGATGTAGGACTTCGACCATTTGACTTAGTGGAAATTCAGTGATTTTAAAAAAATTAGTAACTACAGTTTGGTTTGCCACAGAGGCACAAAGACACAGAGAATTATGAGATTGCACGGGAGAACAACAATGGATAAAGAACTATCATTTCGATATGAAACAAATTCTTCTACAATAGGAAAAATTATACTTTTTATAATTTTAGGAATACTACTTTTATTTGGGATTAGTTTACTTGCCATTGGGTTATTGAGCATAGGGGCAAATGGTGATTTGCTGGAAGGAATAAAGTTTATACTTCCTGGTCTTACAATTTTTCTATTAGCCACTCTTGGATTTTTATATAGTAAAATAAGTTCTCGAACAAAGATTGTCGGTGCGTATTTTGATATAGAGAATAATCGTTATTATCTGGAAACGAAGAATGGAGAGAGTGGATTTATACCCTTTAGCGAGATAGATTCATTTGCCATGAGACGCGAAGTTGTCAGTGGAAATAAATCTTCAACGACGTACTTCGTTGTGTATTTTATCAAAAAAGATGGAGCTTGGTGGGACATTGTTTCCTATGGCAGTGAAGTAGCCGCACTGAAAAAATTAAACGAAATACAAGAAAAAGTAAAATTAAATTCAACCGAAGACTTTAACTTATTGGAAAGTGAGAAAAAGTCAGAGCTATTTTCGTTTTCTGAAAAATCAGACTCTGTCATTTTTGCGTGGAGTGAGCAAGTTAGTTTTTTATATAGAGTATTAGGAGTGTTAGCCGTTCTTTCTTTTTTGGGGAGTTTTTGGATCATTACCTCTGCGATAGGAGAAGCAGGGGCTATTGGAACTTATCTGCTCACTGCTTTTTCTTTACTCATTGGGGGATTGGTGATTTATTCTTTAGTAAAATCTATTTTTGGTTACACAGACTATGAGTTAGAAATTACAAAAGATAAAATTATATTCTCCGGTATAAAAAAAGACAAAAAGAAAATTTTTACTGAAGTGCCTGTATCCGAAATTAAATTTACACAGTATTCTTTTAATATTCACCGAAGTGATATTTTTAATGGACAAGAGATTTATTTACTCAACCAAGAGTTTGCGGAAAAATTGGCGAAGTATAAAAAAGAAGACTTTGGGCTCGCTGAAATTTTTGGATTAATGAAAGAAATTCTGCATATGAAAAAAAGTATTTTGAAACTTCCATTTCCAGGTTTTAAGTCCCTCGATATAATTTTATTCGAAAAAAAATTAGACGAGGAACTTAGAAAAGTAAACCCAGAAGTAAAGTAGAATGTTTTAGTAATCCAACTTATAAGCTTCTACCCATTCGTTTTTTTCGGAAGTGGGATGAAANNATGTCAGCATCTCCAATGCGAAGAATTTTCCCGTAGCCAATACCAACGCAGAGCAAAACTTTTTCGTGTTCCGGTTTATCCTTGTTATACTCTTTGAGAGTTTTCTGCATTTTTACGGAGCACTGAACTGCGTCAAGCACCGTGCGGAAAATCAGCATTAGACTGTCTCCTTCTGCTTTGATCAAAAGTCCATTGTGTTCGTAGATAATAGGGAGTAAAATTCTTTCTGATTCAAATATGATTTGTAGAAAATGAATGATTCCAAATTCGGCAGTGTTTCTAGAAAATCCAGAAAGGTCAGTAAAAATAATAGCCCAATTTTCTCCGAATAGATTCCAGATTCTTTTGTCGATGGTTTCTTTATCTGAGTTTGGTTTTAGTCGTTCTTCGATTAAGTTACGAAGTCTTTCTTCTGATCTACTGCGTATGATATGTCTAATGTCTTCCATTGGCAATGCTCCCTATTTAGAACTTAAATTAAATTTTAGAGAAATAATTGCTAGAACTTTTTAAATTAAGTAAAACGGGTTTTGTTTTCGAGAATGGTAAGTTGTTTTAAGAGAAGCATTTCCATTTCTTCTGGACCTGTTTTTTTGTAGATGTTGATTAGATTATTGTACATTCTTTTGAGAATAGTTAAGGTACTTGCTTTAGAAAAATATTCAGGTAAGTCTTTGTAGCCATTAGCCTCAAGAAAGCGAACACAAGTTTGTTTGTCGATTAAAACACCTGCATTAAATGGATCAATAAAACTACTAAATTCATTTGATTCGTAATAGAGCATAAAATGCAGAGGAAGATTGATTCCATAAATAGGAAGACCTAAACGTAAACCAACTAAAATGTATACAACTGAGAGAGAAATAGGAATTCCCAGTTTGCTTTCTAAAACTTTGGATACAAAAGAGTTGTCAGGTTCGTGGTAATAAACTTGATTTCCATTAAAACCTTCTTCTTGGTAAAGCACTCTAGATAAAAGGTGTACTTTTACATCGTCCGTGAGAATTACTTGATTCAATTGGAAAAGTTCATTCAAACGATAGGCAAGTTTATCTAAAGATTCTTTGAAAGATTTATAAGTAGCAGAGGAATCTCCCATAGAGGATAATAGGAATATGCCTTGCTCTAAGTCCATATAATGACTGGTATGACCTTTTTCTGCAATTTGTTTTAGAGAAAAATTCACTCGTTCGATATGAATGTCATTTACAAAACTACGACTCGCAAGACGTAGAGTCGGGTCAGAAAGTTTTTCTACAACGTCAATGACAGGAGTTTGCCAAGGAATTTTTTTGGCGAGTTCTAATATGATATCTAGTTTGTTTTCTGGGCGTGCGAATTCTAATTCATAGAAATTTCTTTCTATATCAGATCCGCTAAAGTTTAACTCATCTTGTGAGTGATCGAAGGAAAACATAGTTTAATTTAGTCTAGTACAAATATAATACGTCAACCTATTTGAAAAAAAAGAGTATTTTTTTTAAACTAAGTATATCGGACTAAATAAATTTTTCAGTTAGTAAAATTAGAGGACATAAGAAAAAATTATTGTCTCTTTAGGTAATTGGGCTATTGATGTTTTGAGCACGTAACATCGCTGAGATTTGACCGGAGTGATGGATTTCGTGTTCAACGACATGCCAAAGGATATAACTAAGTTCTACTGACTTTTTGCGTGGAGTTAGAAATGTTTTTTTTAGATCCGAAAGGGAGTAGGGTTTTACAATTTCTTGGGAGCGGTTACGAACAGATTGCCACTCATCGAGAATAGTTTTGGAGTTGTAAAATTCTTTTTCGTCAAGCTCCGAAAAATTTTTCCCTCTTTCTCCAACTACATCTTCCATCCAGTAAATTTCTGCGGCAATGATGTGACGGTATAAATTTCCGAGGCTACGCATATTAGGATGAAATTTATACTCTAATTCGTATGGAGTTCTAGTTTCAAGAGATTGTAAAATTCTATTTGTTCTGGTTTCCCAGTGCGGGTACAATTCGTATAAATTCATAAACGGTATTTTTCCACAACTTCTTCAATGTCTCCAATGCTAATGGAACGAATTGCTGCTTCCGCGTCGTTTATGATTTCAATCAAACGTAAGTTTTCTGCGGGGGAAAAATCTTCTTTGAGAAATTTTTCCTTGTCCTTACCTTTGAATGCGTTGTTCTTAATTCCAATTCGGATTCGAATGAAATTTTTAGAACGAAGAGAAGCGGATATAGAGGATATACCTAAATGAGATCTTTCGTCTCCGCCTTTTTCTACTACAATCTGTCCAAGACTAAGTTCAGTGTCTTCGTGAATTACTACTATGTCCTGAACTTTAATTTTCAAAAAAGAGGCAATGTAAAGTACAGACTCACCAGAGAGATCGCTGAAAGTTTGAGGTTTGAGTAGAACAACCTCATCCCCTTCAAAATCTCCCCGTCCAATCATAGATTTCTTTTTTTTGGTTTTAATTTCTACATTGATGTTATTTGCGATGACATCAAGAATTTTAAAACCAATATTAGCCCGGTTATTATTGTATTTATCTCCCGGGTTTCCAAGTCCTACGATTAGCTTCATTGGTTAGCTAACTATTTTTTCTTTGCAGCAGGAGCTTTAGCGGCAGCAGCAGGAGCAGCACCAGCTTTCGCAGCGGCAGGAGCTTTAGCGGCAGCTTTTGCACCAGCTTTGGATTTTGGATCAACTGCAATTTTCTCACTTCTTTCTGCGGCTAATATCGCTTTGGTTACGTTTACAGAAGTTACGATTGGATCACCGTTTGTAATAATTTCCCAGCTTTTTGGAACATCTAGTTGACTTACTTTGATTGCATCACCAACTCCTAACTCTGTTACATCTACAATGATAAGATCTTTTAGATCTTCAGGAATAGACTTGATTTTTAGTTCATGAATTAAGTGTTCAAACTGTCCACCAGCTTTAGAACCTTTTGCAACACCAGTTGTTCTAACTCCCACTTTTGCAGTAATCTTTTTACCAGGTGTAACACGATAAAAGTCAATGTGACGAACTTTATTAGTAGCTGGAAATCTTTGAATTTCTTTTACGAATACTGCTACTTTTCCTTCGCCTTCCATTTCCATATCTAACAAAGTAGCACTTCTGATTCCAGAGTTAATCACTTTATTGATTTCTGTTTCGTCTACACTACCAGGAATTGATTTCCCTTCATAGATAACATTGATAGGAACAAATCCTTTTGCGCGAAGTCTATTGTTCTCGTTTTTTCCTACTGATGATCTTTTGGTTGCTTTTACTATTAATCTACTCATTCTCTTATATCCTTTATTAAAATTGCTTTATTATATAAATAGCGAGCTAATGGACTCTTCATTGTGAATTCGTCCAATTGCGTTTGCAAATAATTTTCCAACAGATAACTGTGTTAGATTTTTAATTTTTTTTGATTCTGGAATCATAATTGTATCTGATAAAATAATTTCGGAGAAGTTAACTTCATTTAGCCGCTCAACTGCAGTTCCAGATAAAACAGCATGAGTTGCACAGCACATGATTGATTTTGCACCTTTGTTTAATAGTGCGATTCCTGCTTTTGATATGGTGCCGGCTGTATCAATCATATCATCCAAAATAATACAATGTTTATTTTCTATATCACCTATTACGTTCATAACTTCGGATTCATTTGCTCTTTGTCTACGTTTGTCAATGATAGCAAGACTTGCTGAAACCCGTTTACCTAAAAATCTAGCTCTCTCAGCTCCACCTGAATCGGGAGATACAATTACTAAATCATCAATTTTTTTATTGCGAATGTACTCAACTAGCACAGGAGAATAATACAGATGATCCACAGGAATATGAAAAAAACCTTGGATCTGATCTGCGTGTAAGTCCATGGTTAAAATTCTATCTGGACTCATGGATTGTAATAAATCAGCAACTACTCTTGCGGAGATAGGTACTCTTGGTTCGACTTTTCTGTCTTGTCTTCCATAACCGTAGTAGGGGATAACACAGGTTACACGTCTAGCAGATGCGCGGCGAAGAGCATCTAAAATTAGTAGAAGTTCCATTAGGTGGTCGTTAGCTGGATTACTAACAGATTGAATTACAAAAACGTCTCGACCTCTTACGTTTTCATCAATCTTAACGGAAATTTCTCCATCAGAAAATTTTTTAAGAATAATTTTTCCAACAGGAATATTTAGATGTGTGCAGATAGATTCTGCGAGTTGTTTGTTAGAGCTTCCGGAGAATATGGCTAAATCGTTCATACTGCAATTTTTCCTTCCAGAATATAAGTTTCTAGTCTTTGCAGATCCTCTGGAGAATTTACGCCAGAGCTTTCTAAATGATTTGCTAATTTTAATGCGCCTGTTTTTTCTTTTTTGGAGTTTGCAATTTTTACTAAGTCAGGAAGGTAATATTCCCCTTGTGCATTTTCCGTGTTTACTTTTTTTAAGTTTTGAAATACTTCGGGAGAATTGAAAACATAAGTTCCAGTGTTGATTTCAGTTACGGTTCTCTGGTCGTCATTTGCATCTTTTTCTTCTACAATTTCTTCAAGCAAACCTTCTTTGTTTCGAATGATTCGTCCGTAACCTTTTGGAGTGTCTATCTGAGCCGAGAGAACTGTGACACTGTGATGATTGGCTGTATGATAAGATGATAAATTTCTAAAACTACTAGATGTCAAAAGAGGAACGTCCCCACAGGCAACCAAGAGATTTCCTTGAAAGTCCTTGAGAGACTCTTCACAACAAAGTAAAGCATGACCTGTCCCAAGTTGTTCTTTTTGTTCTACGAAATGAATATTTTGATAAGAACTGCAAATCTTCATAACTTCTTCTTTTTTGAACCCAACAACTACATAAATTTTATCAATGCCAGAAGCTTTTAGATTATCCAAAACGTGTTGGATGAGAGGTTTCCCTTTTAAAAGAGTAGCAACTTTGGGAAGTTCAGATTTCATTCTGGTTCCTTTGCCGGCTGCTAATACCACGGCACAAATTTGATTTGTCTGGCTCATTCTCTTTTTTAGTTCCGATTTGTAAGTCAAAAAATTTGCTGGGCTGCTAGGATTCGAACCTAGGGAATGGCTGGACCAAAACCAGCTGCCTTACCACTTGGCTACAGCCCAATTTTAGAAGCTGAATTGAACAAAGTAGTGGTCTAGATATTTCTCAGACATCCAACGAAGGACGTTCTTTGAATGCTCTAAATCCTCCACAAATCCATATACACAAGAACCAGTTCCCGTCATAGACGAAAAACTACAACCTTGGTTATACAAATCTTGCTTTAGTGAAGCTAGTTTGGGAAACTCACTAAAAGCATACTTCTCAAAGTCATTTTCAAATTTTTCTTGGAGTTTTGACCAATCTCCTTGTTTTAAAACAAAGGAAAAATCTTTTTCCAAGAGACTCCATGATTTTTGACCCCACTCTGTTTGTAAAGGTTTTTTCAGACTTATGTAAGATTCTTTTGTATTAATTGATACTGGCGGGATCGCTAAAATTCCAAACCCATTTGCTAAATCTACTTTCTCTAAAATTTCTCCAATTCCCGAAACATGCGCATTGCCTTCATACAAAAAGAAAGGAATATCCGCTCCTATTTCGGGTGCAATTTTGTTTATCAGAGTTGTTAATTCGGGGGTTGATTCTGCCAGATACTTTAATAGATAAGCTGCATTGGAACTGCCGCCACCCAAACCACCCCCAGGTGGAATACGTTTGGTTAGGTGGACGTCTACACCAGTTAAATCATCTTTGAATTGTTTTACCTTTTGGAAGGTTTTAAATAGAATATTTTTAGAAAAATCCCCTCTTTCTGAAACTTCTTCAAATAAGTTTTTTTTGGCGGGAAGTAATTCGTTTTTTGAGAAAAGTTGAATTTTTCCTAATTGATTCGGAAAAAATTCGATTTCATCACCCCAATTGATTTTTAAAAATATACTTTCAATTTCGTGGTAGTTGTCAGGACGTTTGTATAATACTTTTAGACCAAGGTTAATCTTTGCGGGGCATAACATGATTATTCGCTCGTTAAATAAATCGGTAACTTCATATTTTCTAAGTCTGTAAGGTATTCGGTTTTTAAAAATTCAGGAGAAATAAGAATCACTTTTTCGCCAAATCCTTTTACTAAATCTAAAAACCAATTTTTTTCAGTGATCTTTGTTTTAACATGAATATATTCTTTTGTCCCAATTTTTCGATGTCCCAAAATTTCTAGTTTTGCTTGCCTTGAAAAATTATATTCAATTTCTTTATCTAATAAAATTTCTGCTACTTCCGAGTTTTCTTCTGATTGATTTAAAAATTGGTTGAACTCTAGAATATGTTTGTTTTGTTCTGAAGCTACCAGTGGATTAGAAATACTTTGTTCTAAGATTCTAAGAGAAGAAATTGAGGCTAATCGAAAGTTTCTCCTACCTTTTCTGTCGTTACAATAAGCAACTAAATATTCGTTTTTTTCAGTAAATATAAACCAAGGATCTACAATTCTAGATTCTTTTTCATTACTTTTCCAACCCGTATACAAAAAAGTAATTTTCTTTTTTTTCTGAATTGCTTCTTCGATTAATAATCGAACTGTCTCATTTTCTTTTGCTTCCGAGTAGGGGATAATCTTCTTTATCTTCTCTAGAATAGATTTGTAGTGAACTCTATACGACTCCTCTAATTCTGAATGCTGAATTTCTTCTTCCAAAATCTTTCTAATCGCAAACCATTCGTTAATCGTAAGACCAATTGTTTTATCCAAGTTCACCGGCAAATTGATATTTAGCGTTTCGTTTTCATTAAAATCAATTTCAATATAATCCGCAGGTGTATACGGAAAAGACCCAACCATAAACAACTCACCCAAATCTTTTTTGAGCTGCTCTGTATTTTTATGCCCTGAGTAATTTTGCAGCTTAGAAAGAGATATACCTGGATTTTCTGTTATTATTTTAATTAAATTGAGTTTACTCGAAACTCTAAATTTGGTTGGATTCATAATTCTATTGGCGGTTTATGTGTTTCTTTTGCAAGAAAGTTTTTGTGATGTTGGGTATTGGTTTTGGGCGTTGCGCACTTTTCTGTAGTTGTTACATGAACAGTGATTTAGTTGTAATTTCTCGGCTAATGCGCCGGGCTCGCACTCTGGTCATGTTTTTTCAAAGGGATAAAAAAACATGACCCCGTTTGATCCCTAACGCTCGTCGTTGGCAGACTTTCTTTTCATAAGTTTAACCCTTATTATCCTTTACTACAAAGTTCGGTTGGTGAGTAGCAGTATCCGAGCAAGCGTATCGAACCACACTTTTGAGATTTTTTTGCTTCCTCTTTCCAGAGTGGGGAATCTTTCTCTTACTTTTTTTCTTCCACCCATTCGCAAAGCTCATCCCCAAACTGCTCTGTCGCAGTTTGATATGTAAAAAAGAAAAAAAGTAAGCAAAAAAAGAAAACCCGACGAAGCTTCGAGAGCATCAGCGAAGAAGCTGAGGTCTGCTAGACATTTTCATGGGAAATGAAAATGGGGGCGGACTCAGGCTTTTTCACTTTAACACTTCGCAAATGCTCCATTTAAGACTTTATCGAAGTTCTAGCTTTTTACTTCAATCGAATACTAACAAGTCGCAAAGCGCCTACACATACTTCCCCTCTTTCGCAAAGAGGGGCTAGGGGAGATTTACTCAACCAACAAAGCCATCTTCTCCTCCAACAACTCATTGTTCAAAAAAATTCCCTCTCGTAGAATCTTATCCTCGTTATCCTCACCCTTTAAATAAAACACATCTACAAGATAACGATCGTATTTATCCGATCCGTGAGTTTTAATAATTAGAAAATTACAATCTTTTAAACGAGACTCAACAAACTTCTTTGCATCAACCCCCTTTTGCAAAGGGGGCAAGGGGGATTTTCCTTGACTAGTCCCAAGTTCAGGAGCGTCTAATCCGCGTAATCTCAACCGTTGCTCAATAAAAACCGAGAACCCCAAATCAATATTGACAAGTAAAGTATCTCCGTCAATGACTCTCTCCAAGTAAGCCTTGTAGGTAAATAACTCTTTTGCGCTAGACACAGGCTCAAAATAATACGAACTACCTTTCTTCCTAGACTCAATCACCGAGCCGACCTTTAATTTACTCAACTCAGTTAAAACTGATTGCTTTTGCGCGTAATTACTATTAACCTTTAAACGAATAGAGAATCCCAAGTCCAGATTTGGAACAGGCTGTTCCAAATCTGATGAAAATTTTTGTAAAACACGGTATAGATACAATCTCATTAAAGGGCGTTTCAGCCTTTCAGGAGTTGACTCATTTTGTTTTTCAGAGTCCGATTTTTGACTCTTACCAGCTAAGGCTTGTTTAACTCGTTTCTGTAAATCTAGCTGTGACCAGCCTTCGGCAATCGACTGATTTTCTAGCTTCAATCTGATAGCAGAATCATCTACAAGTAACAATTCTCTGTAATGACTCCAAGACAGTTGCGTTTTAACTTCCTTCAATTTATACAACTGGTAGAACTTTCTCATATACCGCAAGTTCCGATCAGAAAATCCTTTTCCGAATTTTCGATTCAAATCTTTCGATAATTGTTTTAGCACCATATCACCATAAGCCGCTCTTTCCTTTTGTCCTTGTTCGACTTCGATTATCCTTTCTCCAATCTTCCAGTGTGCGAATAATGTTGTTTTGTTCCAATTTCCATCACCTTCACTTTGTGCGTTTTCGTAGATTTGAGAGATGTCTTTTAAAATGGAGTTGTAGGTTGGTGTTGATATGCCAGTGGGTTTTTTTGGTTTCATTGCATTATTCCGTTTCCTCTTGCGGAAATTAGGATAGAATCGATTACATCAAATAAACTCATCTCGTTTCTTTCTTCTTCTGATAAAAGATTAAAAGAAATTTCAGGATAATCGGTGCTTCCGTGAAAATCTGCTACATAATGTAAAAAGTGCGAAGCATCTTCAGTTGTAATAGAATAATAACCAGACTCATACTTTATAAAACTATATATTGTGTTAGCCGCAGTTTCCTCATCTTCTGGATTTTCTATGTGCAATTTATCTTGCTCAAACATCTTTTGTTTTAAGAAATCTTTTAAGGAAATAACAATATCTTTTAATTGAATTGATTCTCCAAAGTCAGAGACTATTTCATTTAAGGTAAATACTAAACCATGATCTCCTACTTCGTTATTTGCTTTTAATAATTCAACGGCGATTTTTAATTTGTCCCTTTTAGTAATTCGTTCGCCTTTCAGAAACTTTTCAATGTATTTGAAGGATGTATTTTTTCTCTCTTCAAATTTAACTAACAAATCCATAATTTCATTTTGTGTAATAATTTCACTGATAGCATTACCATCACTGACAACAAAATATCTTTTATCTTCAACATTTGTTTTTACCATTTCACTCATCTACTTACCTCTTTTATCACGATAAACATTATTGTCTTAAGATAGTTCGACACATTCGGCAATCTCAGTGCAGGCTTGCTCACTATGACATTTTCTTTCTGTCATCTTGTCCTTACTGTCATGGTGAGCAGCAGCGTCCGAGCTTGCGTGTCGAACCATTCTCCAACTTTCCGTCAAATCACCAGTAAACGCTTTTTGTAAAAGAGAGTCATACAACTTCTCCATCTTCCGGAGGCTACTCTCGATTTGCTTCGTTGTGTCTTCAATGGCTTCTACTTTTTTAGCAAAGTCGTTTTGTAGGGGGAGAGGGGGGAACGGAATTTTCAATTCTTCTAAAACTTTTTGACTTATGTTCTGAATATTTGCACCTTTTCCACCAAAAAGAATTGTACTCTTAAAAGTCGGAATACGGAATAGATACAAAATATATATAATATTTATCAAATTATTATTTTTCCTGAATCGAATACAAAACCCACTAAAAGTTACTTTTTCTTGTCCTGGATATACTACTATGCATCTACCGACCAACTCTTTATTTCCATTTGACCGAACAAATAGTAAATCTTCATCTTTCAATAAATATTCATCTGACGGATTTTGAGCTAACTGAATTGATGTTAAGGAATCAATCGTTTCAATTTTATATAAATTTTTAAAATCTCCAACACCGATACATTTCACTGTCACTCCAGTTTCATTTGCTCCATAATTTAGTCCGTTTTTATAATATCCAAATTTACTGAGAGAATTCACTTCCCACCCCTTTTCATTCCTAACCGGATCCCCAAACATCTCCAAGAACAAAGCACTGGCAAGTCTATTAGACTTTTCTAATATTTCTTTTTTCTTGCGACGAAGTGCATCTGCTTCTTGTAGAATCGCAACAATTTGTTTTTGCTCGGCGAGAGGTGGGAGAGGGATTGAAAAAGAAGCAAGAATAGATTGTTCAATTCCAGATTGATTGACCCATTGCTTTGATTTACTTCTCGAATAACCTTTCATCCATAGAAAATGTAAATATTTCGCAATGTATTCAGGCTTGGCTAACGAGGTGTTTACTCGTATTCGAGTCATGTGATTAGAAAATAAATATTCTTCTTCAAGTTCGTATAATGCCGTTTTACCAACCCATTCATCGCTATTGGTATTATTAAAAACAATGTCTCCTTTTTTGAGAGTGTATTTTTTAAATTCCTTTTCGGAAGGAAAAACAAATTTTAATCCATTTAAATCTATACTGCCGTCCGGTGAAACATTATGCGTTCTAATCTGACCAACATCTCCACCATCTTTTGGATTTTGAGCAAAGCCCGGTTGTAAGTTTTCGGATAGAATTTTATATAGAGTAGTTTTAATCCAACTCTCCGGCAAATTATCAGCTTTTGTTTTATTCATTTATTCCTTCTAGCATCCATTCGACAGGCTCACTATGACACTACCTGTCATGGTGAGCAGCAGCTTCCGAGTTTGCGTGTCGAACCACGAACCACATTCCCTTCTCTTTTCCTATTTATAATATCTTAGAGGTAAATTCACTTTATCCACTAGCACCCATTCGACAAGCTCAGGGTGACACTTTTTTTATTACGATGATACTTTCTGTCATGCTAACACTCTTCTGTCATCCTGAGCAGCAGTTTCCAAGTGTGCGTGTCGAAGGATGTCATGGTGATAGTTCGACAAGCTCACTATGACAATACCTGTCATCCTGAGCCTGTCGAAGGATTACCATAATTTTTTGATAAATCCCTAAGCTTATCATAATCGCCACTAATTAAAGCAAGTTTCTTTTTTCTCGACCAACCTTTCAATTGCTTTTCTCTTGCAATAGCATCGTTAATATAAGAAAACTCTTCGGAATAAAGCAAAGATACAGGTCGTCGAGAGAAAGTATAACAATGATTATCCAAACCTTCTTGGTGTTGCCCTAATCTTTCTTCTATATTATTTGTAACACCAATATAAAAACTTTTATCGTTGCATTCTAAAATATATACAAAGTATTTATGCATTTATTCCTCTTGTGATAGTTCGACAGGCTCACTATGACACTACCTGTCATGGTGAGCAGCAGCTTCCGAGTTTGCGTGTCGAACCACGAACCACTGTCATCCTGAGCAGCAGCTTCCAAGTGTGCGTGTCCATTAGTAAAAAGGTAGC
>DDBL01000256.1:45511-48145 GCA_002333425.1 Leptospiraceae bacterium UBA2033 | reverse complement strand
AGGGAATGGCAAAGTTTGTTGGAAAATTTCCTACCCATAATGAATCATTTCAGAGAACAATGAATCGATTGATTTACAAAGCGATTCCTGATCCAGAAAAACGAAAAAAAGAAATCCAACAATCCGAAAAAGGGTATAAAGAGCTATTAACCGCACTCAAAGGCTCTAAAAAAACAGATCCACTTCTTAGAATGGACGTAGAGCTTGTAGAAGGAGATGTAATTGATATTGGAGACCGGCTAATCGGTTTTATGCACACTCCCGGTCACAATTTATGGCACCTTAGTCCTTATATCTTAGGAGAAGGAATTTATTTTACTGGTGATTTGGTTTTACAAAATATTTCTTCTATCTATGCAGAGTTCGATGGGAATTTAAGTCACTATCATAAATCATTAGAGCGACTTTTGAAACTTCCAATTAAAAGACTTCTCCCTGCACATGGACCTGAACCAGAGGATCCAAAACGAGCCATCAAAGTTCTAATTAAAACTTTAAGTTATCATGAAAGAGGTGTAATTCGTCGGTTAAAACTTGGATCTTACGACTTACACGAGTTAGCCGTTGAAGCAATGGGTGAAAAAATTGCGGGTAGTCCTTATTATGTGGTAGCTCTTGCGATCATTCAGTCTATCATTTTAAAGTTGATTTCCCAAAACCATGTTCATGTTTTAGAAATTGATCCACCCTATGAAAAATACGAATGGATCGGAGACTAACTTTCTACTGTCTTGCTACACATCGAACATAAAAACGATTTGATTTTGGAGAGTAAAACGTATCAAAACTTCTAACGGATATATTATAAGCAGAATCAGGATCATCTTCATGTGGGGTAGATGACCAGTATTCGCAACATGGAGATGCAAGGCGACGAACTCCTGAATTGTATGCAATTTTTAGTTCATTCTTAGTTGGTAAACGCATTCCTAAATTTCTACAGTGGGTAACGGCGGAATACCAGTTCATCATTTTGATATCTGAAGTTTGCCAAACTAGTCCGCCAACAGTGATAAGTCCTGTGTCTTTAACAGTTTCTTTTTCTTCTTTAGGAGTTTTTACTTCCACATCCTTCGTTTCTTTTGTCTCGGGAGGATTTGTATTTTCTGAGGAGTTAATCAAATCAGGTAAATCATTAATCGCTTCAAGTTTGATAGAACGGACTTCTTTCTTCTGAATATCGTTAAGCTGAATTTCTACATTTCCATCTTTGTAACCATCTAGAGTTAATTTGTAATTATAAATCCCGGGTTGCTCTTTGATTGCGGTAAATGGAGTTTTGCCTTCTTCAATATTTGTAGTTGTATTTACTACTTTTGCTCCGAGTGGATCTGTATCTATTGCAATATTGGTAACAAGTTCAGTTTTAGGATTGAGGATAATCATTCTATATCCCAAAAATCCACCGATTCCCAGACCAAGCAAGAGCATAGCAACGATTAGCCCCCAATTGAGTCCATGATGTATGGGACTTTGTTTGAGTGTATTTGGAATGTCTGATCCCACTAAATTGGCAAGTGCTTCGGCAAATTCTTTCGCTGATTGGTAACGTTTCTTTCGAGACTTCGCACAAGCCTTTTCTATGATTGCTTCTAGTTCAGGACCAAGAACAGAAAAGTCGGGATCAATTTTTTCTGGTTTAGATTTAATTTTTCCTGCAAGACTGGGCATTTTTTCTTTCACTTGTTTTATCATGATCGAAAGCCCACTGTCTCCTTTAAACGGAAGTTCTCCCGTCAAAAGCTCGAAGAGCATAATACCAACCGAATAAACATCACTTCGTCCATCTATGTCTTTTCGTCCTTGGCATTGTTCGGGACTCATGTAGTTTGCAGTTCCCATTGTCATACGAGTGCGGGTAATCGAAGAATCCGTTATCTTGGCAATTCCAAAATCCACGATGATAGGCTCACCCGTAGAGCGATACATGATGTTCGCTGGTTTGATGTCGCGGTGAGATTGGAGATTATTAATATGACAATAGTGAAGTGCATCAAGTACTTTTGTGATTAATTCAGCCGCTTCTTTTAAAGGAAACATCATCCCTTGGTCGCGGTATTTTTTTAATTTGTCTGCGACTGATCCGCCTGACGCATACTCCATGATGTAATAAGGTCTATCATCACAAAGCCCAACATCTATGACTTCAACGATGTTTGGATGTTTAAGTCTTGCGGGTGTGCGCGCCTCTAGAATAAATCTTTCTCTGATTTCATCGTCATCCGATATGTCTTTGTTTAGTATCTTAACAACGATTTTGCGCTGAAGTGCAGTTTGTTCTCCTAAGTAAACAGTTGCCATCCCACCTTTACCAATCTTCTTTTCGATTGTAAACTTAGGAGCCAAGTAACTACTTAGAAGTTCAATATCTGCATCCGGCTTATTGCCAGTAACTGCGGTCTGTAAGCTATTGCCGCATTGACGACAAAACTTATCTGTTTCTGAATTTTCTGTTCCGCAGTAAAAACATTTAATCATAAATTTTTAGCTAAACCCTAATTAGAGACTTGCAGTATATTCTTTGTACTTTGCTGAATCCATAAGTTTATCAGCCTCGGTTGGATTTACATTTTTTACTTTGATCATCCAAGCGGCAAATGCATCTTTATTCACCATCGCAGGATCTTTTGCGAT
>DDBL01000256.1:0-45504 GCA_002333425.1 Leptospiraceae bacterium UBA2033 | reverse complement strand
TCAATTTTCACCCATTCATGTTTTTCTGTGTATTTATATCCATCTAAAATTTTTGTATCAGCCATATATCCCTACTTATTCTTTCTAACACTACCTGTTATAAAATTTCCTGTTTGTATGATGCATTTTTTCTTAGCACCACGAATTTCTACCATTACTACTGTTTCATTTTTGATAAAACTTTTTTTAATATAAGCAAGACCAATTCCTTCTTTTAGAGAAGGGGAATAACTTCCAGAAGTTGTTTGTCCGATTAAATTTCCAGCTTCATCGAAGATAGAATAATTTTCTCGCAAAACTCCCGCTTCAGTGAGTTTAATCCCTGTTACCCCGTATTCTGCCCCATTTTTCTTTTGGGAAATAATTTTCCCATACGCAAAATAGGGATTAGCCTTTTCTTTTACAATCCAACTAATTCCTGACTCGACTGGTGTTCTAGTATCATTTAATTCATGTCCATAAAGCGCATATTTTGCTTCCAAACGAAGTGTGTCACGAGCACCAAGTCCAACAGGAACAAGCCCGTAAGACTTTCCAAACTCCAAAAGCTCNNTAATAACCTATATCTTCTAAGTTTTGTCCAACATACTTAGAAAAAATCTCATTTGCTTTAGGTCCCTGAATTGCAATTTGGTGCCACTTAGGACTTTCATTTGTAATTGTAAGATTTGTATTATACTTGAGCAAATGCGCGTAAACCGCTTCGTAGTTAGAAGCATTGGAACAAATCATATATTTTTCATCGTTAAATTTATAAATTGTAATATCGTCCACTAACCCGCCATTTTCATTTAGAACAGCATTGTACTGCACTTGAAAATTGTGCATCGGCTCGACTTGGTTACAGGTAAGTTTTTCGAGAAAACTAAGAAGGGATTCCTTTTTTCCAGTAAGGAATATTTCGCCCATATGGGAAACATCAAATAACCCAGCCGCAGTTCGCGTAGCCAGATGTTCTTGGATGATGCTAGTATACTGAACTGGCATATCCCAGCCGCCAAAAGGCACCATACGTGCACCAAGAGTTCTATGAACCTCGTTTAATGGAGTAACTTTTAGATTTTCCAATCATCGCCCTCGTTTCGTTTTTTACCAATATCTAATGACTATAAACTAAGAAAATGAAATTTTCCTGAGGTCAAATTTATTCTCTAAAGGAACATAATATCTGTTATTGCCACAGAGACACTGAGGCACGGAGAGGATTTTAAGAGAGTTTTCTTTACCGAAAATCAATTTCATAACTCTGTGCCTCGGTGTCTCTGTGGCAAAACAATCCTTTATTAAAATCAAGAAGTTTCCAATAACCATTTCCAAAGTGGGACAATGAAAATCTTTTTTCCTTTTTGTTTGATTATTTGCTCTTCGTCCTTTGTGATTAAATATCCAGTGGAAGAATGGAAAAAGTCCATCGCTTCTGTAAGTCCTTCGAGTTCTCTTTTTCTAGTTTGTATATCAGAAATGTCATAACTTATATTCGCAATGATTTTCTTTCCGTTCACAATACTATAAAAATCTACTTCCTGATTTTGTTTGAAATAATACACTTCCTTTGTCTGCCGCCTCAAATGAAGGAAGGCAATATTTTCATATAACTTACTGTAATCAGGTGAGAGAGACGAATCAAAAATAGACTTAAATCCATTGTCAATAGAATACATTTTTTTGGGATTACGCTGTTCTTCTTTGACTGAGTTTCTAAAAATCGGAACATTGAATATAGCATACGCATCACTCAAATACGAAAAGTATTCGAATATAGTATCCTTACCTATTTTGAATCCCTGTGATTTTAAATCGTTAAACAACTTTGTAAAACTCACGAGTGTTCCTATATTTGTGAAGGCGTATTTTATAAGATGTTTTAAAAGTGCATTATTTTTAATTCCATAACGCTCAATCACATCTCTATAAATAATCAAATCCACATAGTCACTTAAAATTCTTTTTTGTAAATCACCATTAGCCGCAACTGTTTCAGGAAAACCTCCTTCAAATAAAAAATGATTGAATGCGTTCACGATAAAGCTTACTGATTTAGAAGAATAAGTATTTACTTCAATTTTCTTAAATCGAAGGTATTCCTGAAACGATAGTGGAAATATCTCATAGGTAATAGTTCTGCCTCTAAGTGAAGTTGCAATCTCGGATGCTAAAAGTTTTGAAGAAGAGCCTGTTACAAAAATGGAAACTTTTAAAGAGTCGTAAATTCGTCTTACAAACTTTTCCCATCCATCTATCATTTGTATTTCGTCTAAAAAGAAATATACATTTTCATTTCTCTTTTCGGGGTATAATTCATAGTAGCCTGTAATAATATCATCCAAATCTTTTAGTTGAATTGGATAAAGTCTATCATCTTCAAAATTGATATAAACAATATTGCGTGGATCTGTTTTCTCTAAAAGCTGCCTGATAATATCAAATAAAATATAGGTTTTGCCACATCTTCTAACTCCAATCAAAGATACAATTTTATTGCTGTGGACTGGTATGTTATAGTCTCTAGGAATGATTTTATCATATTTCTTTTCCTGAGAATCTATAATGACTTTCTTAAAGGCTTCTTTCATATATGTCCTTTCTTATAAGGACATATATGGATATGTATGTCCTCTTAGTCAAGTATAAAAATCTTACATCCATGTCCATAGCGTTAGCGTGTGTTCATTCGCAGCATTAAATGTTTCAAATTCAATGTCTACTGGATGGGAATGAGGATGTAATTTGTTTTGATGTTATGTCCTTCATAATTTTCGTAATTTACTCATGAATTACCTCAATTTCACCTTTTATGTTTAATCTAGATTGTAAAAACGTTACCAACTTTTTTTTCTGATTTACATTTGGTTTTCGTTTCCATTTTACAATGAGAGAAGGTCTGGTTTCTGACTCTTCCTCTTCTGAAGCGGCAAACGTTAATTCGCCGAACGAAAGAGATTGTACTTCAGGAAAAAGTATTGCCACTTCTTTAGATGCTTTTGCAACTAACAAATCCCTGTTTTTAAAATTCATTAATTCCTTTTCTAAAAGGAAAATTTTCTCATCTTTTGCTTTAGTCGCTTCGTCTCGTTTATTCTGAGATCCAATCATTTCTAAAACATGACTCACATCCTGTGTGCCAGATTGGTTTACTTTGAGGGTTACATTATCGAGTTCATATTTTTTTAATTTGGATTCTAAACTTTTAATGATAGAATTACTCAAAGTCTCTCCTACTAGTGATACATCAATATAAGCAGGCTCTGTCCTTGAAAAGTCTACACTTAAAACTTTGCTATTTTTAAAAACAAAATTCTCAGCGACGTATTTATTTACTTTGCTTTTAAAAATTTCTTTTTGAATAACGTTATACGCCATATAGATACTTGGAAGAATTAAAATAATCGAAAAGTAAATTATGTAAGATTTGACTTTTTTATGTAATGCCTCATCTACAAAGTTTACTGATTGAAATTTCAAAAACCGAACAACGATTAATGTCGATAAGCCGATAAAAAAACTATTGATAAAAAATAAATAAAAAGCACCGAGGATAAACTTAATGTTCCCCATTGCAATTCCATAACCAACCGTGCAGAGTGGAGGCATAAGTGCAGTTGCTATTGCTACACCAGGAATTGCGTTTGATTTTTCTTTTCTGGTTAATGCGATAATTCCAATTCCACCACCAAAAAATGCGATTAATACATCGTAAATCGTTGGGTTTGTGCGGGCGAGTAACTCTGATTGTGCTTCACTGAGTGGAGTAATACTAAAATAAATCGCAGAGGTTAGAATACTAATAAAAGTTGCAATTGATAGATTCCGAAGAGATTTTTTTAATAACTCAAAATCATAAATAGCAATTGCAAGACCTGCACCAATAATCGGACCCATCAGAGGAGAAATTAACATCGCTCCAATAATTACAGCCGTAGAATTCACATTAAGTCCAATGGACGCAATAAAGATTGCAAACACCAACGCCCATAAATTTCCTCCTTTGAATTCTACTGAGCGTTTAATGCTATCCAAACTTCCGACTTCATCGGTATCATCTTGGAGATTAAAAAGATTAGTTAGATAATCTTTTAAATCGAAAGTTTTGAGATTTTCTACAGGAGGAATGTTTTTTTCTATCTCAACTGTTTCTAATTTCTTTGTAACTTTTTTTTTCATACAAATCCTTTTTGAATAGAATTACTATTTGATATTAATGAATGGAACACTGTTTCCACCTAACATATATTGTGGGAGTTTACCGTCCCATTTATCAATTGCATTAAGTTGAATCATGAGAGGAGATACGGAAACATTTTTCAAACGAAGTGTTTCTGCTTCTGCGCGGGCAGTCGCTATTTGCTGCTCGGCTTCGATTTTGATTCTTTGTAAATCGCGCTCTGCTTTTTGTGCTAATTGATCCGCTTCTTGTTTTGCTTCGATTGCTTTTGCAAATGTAGCTGAAAATTGAAAGTCCTTTATAGAGAAATCATCAATTTCGATGAAGTATTTTGTAAGTCTTGCTTCGAGCGCAGATTTAATACTGTGACTAACTTGTTCTCTAAGTGTTATTAATTCNNCCAATTGTTTTGTAAAGTTCGTTGACTGAATCTGGTTTGAGATGGTAGTTTACTGCAATTACTGTTGAAATATTTTGTAAATCTTTAGATGCTGAATCTGCTTTGGTTTCTTCTTTTAATACACGTGTGTCTATTTCAATAACAGATTGGACTAGCGGCATACGGAAGTGTACCCCTTCAGCTAATACCTTATCTGAAACTGCGCCCATATTTAGAACAACTCCTTTGTGTCCTGGACTTACGATTACACATGGATTGATAATGAAGATTAATACCAAAAAACCGATAACAAGTCCAATCTTCGTGAATGCACTTCCGTTTCCAAAATTATTTATATTGATTACTTTTTCTACTGCCATAAAATTTCTCCTGAATTAAAAATTGAAGTTAAACTAATAAAGATTCTATTTAAGTAAAGAATTTTTCATAGTTTTAAATCCTATGAGTTTTCCAATCACCTTGGTTGAATTTCCAAACAAAGATTAAAGACAAACAAAGTAACCAAATAGAAATCGCAGACCAAAGACCCAGTGAGCCTAATTGTAAGTAAATTCCTAAAAAGTAAGCAATAGGTAACATAACTAGATACGATATGAACGCATATACTTTCAAAACCCAGAAAACTAAACCAGCACTTCTAAGGGCAGAACCGAATACCATGTGGTAGGCGTCTCCAATTTGTACCAAAGAAATTACAATGAGAGCAGGATAAGTTTCTTTTAATACAGCAGATTCAGATGAAAATAGACCTATAATTTCTTTGCCAAATGAAATGAACAAAATACCCATTATCCCCATGAGCATTGCAGAAAATAAAGCAGAACGAAAAGTTGCTACTCGTGCCAATTGGAATTTTCCTGCTCCCATACCTTGACCAAGAATGGTTGTAGCAGCGACTCCAAATGCAAATCCTGGCATAAAGGAGAGACTTATTATACTCACAATAATTTGAAAAGCGGCTAATGCGTTTATGCCAATCAAACCAGCAAACTTATTGAAAATCATAAATGCTATATTAGTAAGTGAACCATCAATGGCAGAAGGCAGACCAATTGAATTTGCAGTTTTTAGAATAGATAAATCAAATTGAAAATTACAAAGTTTTAAATAATAAAAAATATCTTTTTTAAAAAGAAATACAATTAAAATCATTAATGCAGGAATTCCAGAAAGAGCAGATGCTATAGCCGCACCATCCACTCCCATAGCGGTAAATCCTAAGTTGCCGTAAATTAAAACCCAGTTCATGAATATATTGGAAAAAGTAGAACTAAAAGCTGCAATCATTCCAACATACGTATAACCCAAACCATCCATAAATCCTCTCAGAGCAAAAACAGAAAAGAAAAATACTGTTCCTAAAAAACGATAGGCGAGATAGGAAGATGCTTTTGCTATAATAGTTGGATCATCTGAAATTAATTTGATTACCCAACCAGATAGAAAAAAACCTAGGATAGATAATACTAATCCACCAAAAATAGAAAAGTATAAAACGGAAATTCCAATTTTCCCAATTTCCACTTCATTTTTTTCTCCAAATCTTCTTGCGGTTAATATCTGTACGCCGACAGATCCGTTCATTAGAAAAGAAAGTATTGTAAAATAAGCGATTCCACCAAGTCCGGCGGAGGCGATTGCTTCTGAGCCAAGTTTTCCAACCATAAGAGTATCGCTAACTTGAATTAAAGTATGACTGACCATCCCGAAAAATACAGGAAGAGAAAGTTTAAAAATATGTATATTTAGTTTTGATTTAATCATATAATAAGATTTTATTCAACATCCGGAGCAAATGAAAAGTAACGGTGGATATTAAAACCAACTGTCCAATCTCGTTTATTAAAGTCAAAGTCTGCTCCCCTGAGAAGTTGAGTATGGGCAATGGTTCGATTGTTTGTTACAAATAACTGGAAAACATGTCCGCCCGTTTCAATATCTAAACCAAAACTAAACGGCACATAATAATAAGAAACCGGTTTGTCTAAAATTAAATTTCTAGCCGCAACATAACCTATATCTTGTGTTCGACCGAGTAATTGATTGATTTCATCACCAGTAAGAGTATTCATTCCAGGATATAGCGTATATCGGTCTTCCGCATAATAGTTATTACCCTTATAATCTCTTTTGGAACTAAAGATTGCTTCAAAGGTAAAGTCAACTCGTTTGAATAATTTAATTCTACCACCAATGTCTACTCCAACTCGATCATTCCCAAGTTGACTTTTTACGAAATTTCGATGAACATACATGGGAGAAATCTGGAGAGAAATTCTATCTGTAAATCGACGAGAAATTAAAAAGGAGGCAAGATAACTTCTTTTGTCTGTTTGTGTGAGTTCGTATTCATTTCCTATTTGTTTAATAAATCCATCGGTTTGGGAAATGATTGGTGTTGGCAAATCAACATAATTCCCTACAGAAGGAGGATTGATATACGGATCATACTTAATTATCTGCTGAGTGGTTTCTTGACCTAATACTCCGAAAAAACTCAAACTAATAGGCATAGAATCATCTTGATTTAAAAGTTTATACTTTGTTCTTGCTTCGTAGGTTTTGTAAGCAGAAGTGCGAGCAATGCCCAAACTCCATTTTTCAGTAATTCCATAATCTAGAGACAACTGCGTATTTGCCCCAGCGTCTAATCCTAAGAATTCTTCAGAAGTAGACTTAGCATTTCCAAACCTATGATTGAACCTAAAATCTAAATTATCCTTTCCAATATCCTCTGTATTAGGCATATGAATCAAACTAGATCCCATAAAAGTAGATTTCATTCGTGCCTGAGAAAATAGGGAAGTAGCGGATAATAAAAATAATCCAACTAATAATTTCAAAGTTAACTTACTCATGTGGTTAATTTTCCTTAGTCGCTTTTTTTAATTCTAACTTTACTTCCAATTTAACAATTTCATTTACTTTTAAAATGAGGAGTTTAGGAACCTCGATAGAATAGTCTTTTAGATTAATGGAAAACTCGCAGGCAAGAGAATACCCAGAGTCTGTAGCGGTTACTTTTCCTTTGATGCTAACGTCCTTTTTTGTTTTGCCATGCAGAGTAATTGTTCCAATCGCAGTTACGTCGCCTGTCTGAGGATCATAACTCTGGATGTTTCCATCGAATGTAGCTTTGGGATAAGTTTCTGTTTCTAGATAATTATCATGCAAGTGAGAGGTTTGGAGGCGATTATTGGTTTTCCAGTCTGTTAAATCAATCGCGATTTTTACTTTTTTCTCTTTGAAAAAAATATCTCCCGAAATTTGTTTTCCAACACCTTTAATTGTTTCTTGAGGGGCTTCACTTAAAAAAATAATTTTTCCAGAGGTTACAGTCAAATGCTCTTCTTTAATTTCAGTAGAAAGTAAAGGTAAAACGAAAGTTAGAATAAAGAAAAAAAAGTATTTTTTCATGGTAAGGCTCCTCCTTGGATCCAACAAAAGATTGCGGTATTGATTGCGGAGGTTGTGTAAATTTGCATACTACCACCATTTACTTTTTGGTATAAAACACTTCCGTTTGGATTATTTGGGGATACTTTTGATATTACGGAACTATAACTAGACATATCCAAACCATTCTGTGGACTAGACCCAACATGGCAACCTGAGCGCGCACAATTACTATTAGCCCCAGCAGAGGATAAGGAACTAAAAGAAGGATTTGAACTAGAACAACCTGAACCAACATTTCCAGTAGTTAATCCCGTGGAACTAGTTGTTCCTGTCAGGCGATTAATAATCATACCAGCAGCAGCTCTTAGCTTTTCTTCATCATCTGAACTCTTACTTTCGCAGTTACTAAATTGCAAAACAAACAACATAATAAAAAGAGTTGCTAGAAAATTAGGGAATAAATGAGTTTCACCCGCGTCCAGCGCGGGTGAAGTCACTATCTCTGTTTTATTTTTCAACAACTCTAAAGAATATTTTATTTTTTTAAAATTCATCTTTAGCCTCTCCATGTTGCCATATAAAAGATATGGGTAAACTTTGTGAATAAATTAAAATAAGACTTTACGTTTCTAATTAGGCTTCTTACTTAGGGAAAGTATGAATTTTCCTGATTTACACAATCATTTATATGGTTCCATTTCTGCAGACACTTTGTATGAGATTGGAAAACGTAATCCAAATCCTAGATGGAATTTATTTACTGACTTACATAAAAAAATTTATGGTAAAGAAATTAGAACAGAAAGTTTTTTTCGAGACTATAAAGATATTGAAGATTTTAGAAATTTATATTTTTTCAATAAACCTGCACCTTTCATAGAGTTTCAATCTAAATTTAATTTAATCATCGCACTGAGTAAATTTGATGAAGAAGAAATTCGATATGTCGCAAAAGAGATAGTATCCGCACATGCAAAACAAGGTATAAATTTTGCTGAGTATAGAATCATGTATCCGCCCAGCGCAACAAAAGAAGTCTATTTTTCGAAGACGATAGCCGCTATTGATGGGATTTACCAAGGAGAAATAAGTGTAAATAAAGCAATTCAAGCAAGGCTTGTTGTTTCTCTTCATAGAGACGGTGACTATTTCCAGCAATATCAATGGCTAAAAGAATTAATGAATCAAAATGAACTAGTGAAAAACTATTTAGTCGGAGTTGATTTTTGTTATATAGAAGAAGGATTTCCCCCTCGTGAGAAAAAAGAATTTTTCAAAAAAATTCTAGAGGATAACCAAGAATATCCCGAGACAGCTCTTTCGATTCTTTATCATGTTGGAGAAAGTTTTTCTGACAAAACTCCCAAATCAGCAGTGCGTTGGGTGGGAGAATCTGCTATTTGGGGTGCTCATCGACTCGGTCATTGTATTTCGCTAGGAATTAACCCTGAAAGTTTTGCAAACAAAATCATCCAAGAAAAAGTAAGCGAACGAATCGACCAAATTGAATTTGAAATCAAATACTACGAGAAACTCAAATCCTTAGGGGCTACGACCGATTATTCGAAGCTTCAAAAAGAATTAGAATTACTAAAACAAAAAAATTCTGAAGATAAAATTTCTTTTTCCATAGATAAACGATATATTGATGAAATCTATACTATGCAAGAATTTACGATGTTTTTAATTAAAGAGGAATCAAATTCTACAATCGAATGTTGTCCCACTTCCAATTTGTTGATTGGAATGTTATCCGAAATAAAAAACCATCCTATTCGTAGATTTCAAAATAATAACCTCAGAATAACGATTAGTAGTGATGATCCGGGAATCTTTGATACAAATATAAAAAAAGAATACGAACTAGCGGCTACTGCTGGGTTGTCGCTAGATGAATTAGAAGAAATTAAAAAACTATCATCTACTTATACATCAGAAAAATTATCTGGTAGGAAATAAACAGATATTGTCAGGTTTTTTTGTGCAAAATGCAATTAAAATATATTGACTAAATCGTAGGGGCGATATTTATGTAAGGAGCATTAAATAACTTTTCGTATTTATGTCGCAAAAATTTATAATCTACTGAAATAGGCAGATTCTCACCTTGAAAAAAAGCAAACTTAAAAAATTACTCTTTATATACTTACTTTTCCTCTCTCCAAATCTAGTACACGTAACTTCGGAACATGAATCAATTCCACCTGAATTGGTCACTAAAAAGGAAGTTGATAGAAAAAACCAAACAGATGTTCTCGAAAGAGAAACTAGAAAGGAATTAGTCAGACTAGAAAAGTCTATGACTAACCTAGCACTTGGAGCAATTAACAATGGTTATATCCATGGTGCATCAGTTGCAATTTATTATAAGCAGAATTTGGTTTTTGAAGTAAATGAAGTTTTTAGAAATTCAACTCCTCTGTCTATCGCTTCTGTAACAAAACCATTTACAAGTCTTGCAATCATGCAGCTTGCGGATAACGGTCTTCTTAAACCAAATGATCCAGTTTCTAAATATCTTCCTGAAATCACAAAACAATTTCCTCCGCTAGAAGGAAAAGAAATTACAATTCGAAATTTGATGCAGCATACGTCCGGTATCCCCTACATTGGATCCAGACAGATTCACCCTGCTGGAACTAAGTTTATGTATTCGAATTACAATTACCGCCTACTGGCAAACATAATCGAAAAAGTTTCCGGTCAGTCTTATGCAAATTATATTAAAGAAAATATTTTTCTGCCTCTAGAAATGGAAGACTCTATGGTGAGTCAGACTGCTGATGGAGCTTCTGGGATTGCGGTTTCTTCTCGTAATCTTGCTAATTTTGCTAATTTGTTTTTGCAAGAAGGCAAACACAAAGACCAACCAATCGTTCAGTCAAGCAGGATTAAAAAAATATTTAAAGCACCAGATTTTATTCCTAAAAGTTCACTAATGGAATTTTACGGTTTGGGCTTTCGAGTAATTCGTGAAAATAATTTGGTGAAACTTTTTTATCACACAGGTATCTGGAATGGAATTTTTGCGGATTTGCGTATTATGCCGCAGAATAAATCTTTTATCATACAACTTTGTAATCCACCTTCTTACAAATCTAACGGATTTACTTCTTACCAAGGTCAAATGCAATCCTTAGCAAACAGATACATTGAATTATTAGAAAAATTGCCTGTTCCGCCTGAAACAGAATTGGCGACTGTAAGTTTTCTGGAAGAACAAGACGATCTATTTCCAGATGGCGACTAGGTTACGACTTCTTTTAGTTTTAATTATAATTCAATTATGCCAAACAGATACTGCTATTGAAAAATACCATTCTTCCTTTTTAAGAAAAGCGGGGAATGTAGACCAAGTAAAACTAACTCGTAGTAAACAAAACCTAGAAGCATGGTTAAATAATAATTATGCGAATAAAATTTTCCCGTCAGTTGCTGTAGGTGTTGTAAAAGGAAATGAGCTTGTTTACAGTTATAAACTTGGAATGGGTGATAAAACAAACTATGGTTTAGGCTCTATTACTAAGACCTTCACTGGAACTATGGTGATGCAAGCAATTGAGAAAGGTTTAATCGAATTAGACGCTCCTGTTAGTAAATACATTCCCGGACTAAAATTAGAAAAAGAAGAACTCAAATCGAAACCAGTTACCATTCGTCATCTTTTATCGCATACTTCTGGTATGCCGGATCTTAGATACTACCAAAATCCTGAAATGATTTCTGCGGATACTACTAGTTTGCCTTTTAACATCACTGCACAAATTTATCCTGCGGGTTATCATTATCGTTATTCCAATTATGGATTTATGACTCTTGGAGTTGTTTTGGAAAGAGTCTACAAAAAACCGTTGAAACAAATTATTGAAGAAGAGATTTTTGCAAAAATTGGAATGGAAAATTCTTTTGCAAGTCCAATGGTACAAGGAGCTGGTGGAATTCAAACGAATTTAATTGATTTGGCTCGTTATGCGTCGATGTGGTTAAACGAAGGAAAGTCTGTGAACGGATTACAGGTGTTAAAACCAGAAACTGTGAATAAGATGATTCAATTACAAACTCCTATTCCAACTTTTGCACGCACTAAAAAATATTGTGGACTTGCTTGGAGAACTGAAAGTGACGAAGAGGGGGTAACAACGTTTTTCCACATCGGAGGGGCAAACTATGTAGCCGCTTGGATACAGATGTTTCCCAAATACGATGTGGCTGTTTTATATCTTTCCAATCCTCCCGAATACGATGATAATCTAATGACTCAACTAGTGATTATGCAATGGAAGCTGGGTGATCTTGCTTCAGCAATTGTTGGATCTGATGCGCAGATTCATAGAACTGGAGAAACAGTTCCTACAGACGAAATTTTAAAACGATATGCGGGTAATTATAAAAATCCGCTCACACAAAAAAAAGCAGCAGTGCTTTATAAAGAAGCAAAACTTTATTTTCAAGTAGAAGGAAATAACCCGATATTCCTACCTCCTTCTACTATCAATGTATTTGGTGGACCGGGTGGACCTGGCTCTTACGAATTCACATGGAACCCACTTACACAAGCAATTTTAGGAGTATCAAACTATTCAGGTTTTTTTGAGAGGATTTACGAATGAAGATTTTAATTGTAGATGACAACGACCGTTATGCGAATAACCTAAAGACTTTTTTTGATAAAAGAAATATTGAAACTGTTAGAGCTTACAACGCGAAAGAAGGTTGGGAGAAATTCCAAAAGGAAAACTTTCACACTGTCATTAGTGACATCACAATGGAAACACAAACCTCCGGACTTTTTCTCATCCGTGATATTTATAAATCTGGTTATAAGGGTAATATCATAATAGCCACTACTGGATTTGATTTCCCTGGCGTTATGTCTGTAAGCAAATTCTTATTACCCTCTTTTGGGGGAGTAGGTTGGATGATTCCCAAAGTACCTCTCAAACGCGGCGAAGTAGTGTTTGTCCCTACGAACTTGAAGAAGGGAGTGGAGTTTGAAACAATTTTGAGTTTGGAATTTTGAATTTTGAATTTTGAATGGCGGATTAGACAAATCTATTTTTATCATCGATCTGGGAACAGAATGCAGACCCCGAAAGTAGAAAGTCTATCTTCTCCGAGCGAAAGCGATTGAAGCGGTGTCAAGAACTTGCGGATGCAAGTTCTTGACAGTAGCTGAAAGCGCGGTCGGTGTGTTGTTCTTTAAAATCTGCTCTCTGTGTTTCCGTGCCTCTGTGGCAAGCAGATAACACCGATTCGCCCTAAGTGAAAGGGATTGAGAAGAATGCTGTGGTTGCATTGGGTGGAAGTGGTCCATAGTTGTAAGACCTCCGTATGATTCCCCTTTGCAAAGAGGATGTTCTTAACCGAAGATACCTATTTTTTAAAAGGGTTAGAATTTTCTACGCGTACAGGTTTAATCGAGTGTAAGCCACAGATTTAATTCGAGAGTCTTACTGTAAATCCACTAGACGATAGAATCCTTTCAAAAATATCGTATATCCCCTAGATACAACAAAAAAGAAAACACGAACGTTGTATGAATCAAACTAAAGGAGTTCTAAAATGAAAGGAGCAATTCACAAATTTCTATTAGAATATTTTAAAAGCCTCGGACTTTCCGAAGATACACTTTCTGGTAAAACAAAAATCAGATCTATTCGAATTCAAATTTCTCTGAAAGGAGTAAATCTATCTGATCATGGACCTGAATCAATGGATGACCCTGCGGATGTAGATAAGTTAAAATCAATCTTAGCAAATTTAAAACTACCGGCGGCGGCATAATATGAATCAAAATCAATACATTTCTTCTGAACTTTTTCACGATACAAACGAAATTCTTACTCATATTGAAAATAAAAATCCAGGATTGGTTTTGTGTTTTTATGGGGCTGATTTCGATTATACTACACTTTACAATATTCTAAAAAAGACAGGAGTTCCTTTTTTGGGTTGTATGGATATTGCAAGACTTTCTAATTCTGGGTATCATTTTGAAACAACATCAGTTGCTGTTATGACTATTTCAAAAGATATTCTTGAGAAAGTAGGAGTTATAGCTTACGATATGCGAAAGACCACTAGCAATCAAACTATGTACCAAGCTAGTAAAGATGAATACACAAAGTCTCTAACAAAACTTGGTTTTGATTTTTCTTCTCCTGATATGGAAAGAGAATTCACTATCAATATACTTTATGGTCTTCAATCGGCTAACTCAGCATTATCCGCTCAAAATGAAGTGAGTCTTTTTCTTCAATCGGTCGGTGGAAGCTCTGGTGGAAAATTAGATTTTAAAACTTCGAGTGTAATTTCAAGTCGTGGTATGGGTGCTATTGGTGCAACTGCGGTTATTCGTCTGAAGCCTGAGTTTACCTTCTTGATTGATCGAACATCCAGTTTTGATACGATGGATGGAAGGTTAGTTGTTACAAAACTCGCCGGTCCACGTCATATTTTGGAATTAAATAATCGTCCAGCCGCAGAGGAATATGCACGAGTCATAGGCAAGTCTGTTGGTGAACTTGGTCCTGCGGTTTATGCGATGTATACTCTTGGAATTGAACCTGGAGATGGAGAAAGGTTAATCACAAGCATCATGAAAGATGATGGTAAAAATGGTTTTCTTACTTACAATGATTTGCTGGAAGGAACTTCTCTTAATATCTACAAAGCAAAACTTCAGTATGAAGATCGTGTTTCTAAATTGAAAGCGATAGATGCAAAAAATTTATTGGGGTATATTTCGTTTGATTGTGTTTTGTGTTATCTTGCAAGAGATGCAAATAAAGAAATTGAAACGATTGCTTCTTTATATGAAGAGACTCTTCCTGGGGTTCCAAAAATCGGATTTGGTACTTTTAGTGAAAATTTTTGTGGAGCTAACGTCAACCAGACTGAGACGTATCTTGCGATCTTAAAGAAATAGTCTTCGGTATCTTCTTAGCGTTTGTGTAAAAACAAGATTTTCTCACAGAGCACACGGAGAACACAGAGAAAAGAATCAATAAAACTTGCTCTGAGTTTATCGAATGCGTCAATACTCTCATTGAGAGATATTTTCTTTGCTTTTACACAGCCCCTAAGAGATAAAAAAGTATCGACATCTCCTTTGTCCTTTGGATACTAAGGTCAAAGGAGATTTACAATGTTTGCTAAACTTTTTTTCTTATTATTCTATTTCATTCCTTTTCTTTTAATTGCTGACTCGCTCACCAAAGAAGGAAAAATCCAAGATGTAATTCTTTATCGAAACCAAGCTCTCATAACTAGAGTGATTGAAACCGATTTAAAAGAAGGTTCACACGAAATTATTGTAACAAAACTTCCTTCGGAGATAATACAAAATAGCCTCTACGCAGAAGCAGTCGGAGCAGATGTTCGTGCTACCAAATTAAAAGTAACCGAAATCAAAACAGAAGCTGACCCAAGACTTTCTGCTCTCGATGAAAAAATCGAAAAAACGAATTTAGACTCGGCTCGTATAACCAAACTCCTAGAAGTAAATCGTCTAAAACTAAACTTTTTAACTAAACAAGAAGATTTTATAGCGGCTACAGAAAAAGTAGAACTGAGTAAAGGAATTTTAAATGCGGATACGATGAAGCAGTTAACACTCTTTAACTTCGATCAAAAAAAAGATTTGGCATTAGAAGAATTAAAACTCCAAGAAGACATTCGACTTTTACAAAAGGAAAAAGATGTTCTTCAAAGAGAACGTAAACAACTTGCCAAAACTTCTCTCAAAAGTATGGATGCCAGTGTTTTTTTAGACAAAGTAGGAAGCGGGAAAACAGAGATTAGACTCTACTACTTGGTTCAAAATGCAAGTTGGACTCCTATTTATAATTTTTATTCTAAGTTAGGTGGCAAAACTGTTCGAGTGGAGTTTAACGCTCGTGTCCAACAAGTAACAGGAGAGAATTGGGATAATGTCAATTTAACTCTTTCCAATGCAACTCCAGCTTTAAGTGCACTTGCTCCCGGACTTTCGCCTTTTAGAATCAGTCTTTCTAACTTGGGAAATACTCTTGGACCAGAAGATTTGAAGTCTGCTTCGCAAGGTGTATCTAAAAAAATGAGTGCCGCTTACAACAAACAAATTGGCGCTCAGAATTGGTCGGAAACGCAAGAAGGAAGTTGGGCGATGAACAGTGCGGCTAACGAATACCAAAACTTGGAACTTCTCGCAAAAGACGAAGACTTAAATATTCTAAAAAAAGATTCCAAACAAAATGCTTCTTCTCCCAGTGTAAGTTTTAGTCTAAAAGCAAAAGCTAGTTTCCAAAGTAAAACAGACCAACAATTAGTAAAAGTAGACAAATCAGAATTACCCGCTAAGTTTTATAATGTAGCGATTCCCCTTCTTACTTCTTACGCATTTAGAGAAGCAGAAATTGAAAACGAAGGATTTGATAATCTACTAGAAGGTCCGGTCAGTGTTTACTTGGATGAAAAGTTTGTTGGTCACGGTGAAATTTCCAATGTTGCAAAGGGTCAGTCTTTTGTAATGGGATTTGGAGTTGACACACAAATTCGAGCTAGACGCGAGCTCTATGAGAAAAAGGAAAAAATTCTTGGCGGAAACAAGGAACTCACTTTCAAAGTGCGCGTAATTCTAGAAAACTTTTCTAAAAAAAGTAACGACTTACGCGTATTAGACCGCATTCCTGCCGAAGACGAAAAGGAAAATGTTCGTATAACACTCGACTTAAAAAATAACACTCTAAGCACCGACGAACTCTACCAACAATACGAGCGGACAAAAGGAATTTTGCGCTGGGACTTAGGATTGCAACCAGAAAGCTCTGCTTCCAAATCTAAAACTTTTGATTATTCCTACAAATTAGAATTCGACAAGAACCAGCAAGTTTCTTATCCTACCCCGGCAAAAGCAGACCAAATGCGAAGTGAGTTTGATGAGATTCAAAAGATGAAGTACAAGAGATAGATAAAAAAGATTTGACTATGTAACGAAAAAATGTTACATAGGAATTGATGGGAAGATATGTAGCCTATAAAGGAAAAGCTTTCACGCAGGATTACATCGAAAGAACGGGAAAAAATATTTACTACAAGGAATTAGAAAATGAAGAAAGTCACTAAAAAAAAGAAATTATCTACCTATGAAGAAATGATTTTAAATCCTAAAGTCAAGAAAGATTTAGATACTGGCTATAAGGAACTTGTTATTTCTGAGCTAGTTCTTGCTTTAATGCAAGAGGATAATGTCTCTGTTCGTATGCTTGCTAAAGAAGCTGGTCTTTCTCCTACTACTATTCAAGAATTGAAAACTAAAAATAAACTTCCGAACATGAAAACATTTTTTAAAATCATGAATCATTTTAATTTAAAAGTTTCTATTCAAAAAGAAAATGGGCAGGTAATGGCAACTATTTAAGATTTAATCAATTCAAAAGATGAAGTACAAGAGGTGAGAATTTTTCGCCACGGAGTATGTAAAGTGCTATTTTAAAGCGACCATTCAAACTCTATTTAAATCGAAGTATATGAACAAACAATCAACACTCAGAAATCTCTGTGTCTCAGTGCCTCTGTGGCAAACCTTACTTCCCGTTAGTATTTTGAACGGTGAGTAGATTGATAAAATCTCGGTTGAGTTGGTTTATGGATGCCATGACTGAGTTGACGTTATTCATTTGTTCTGTGGTGATGTGGTTAATCTGAGTTGCCTCATCGTTGATTTGTTCGATTTTTTCGCGGAAGGTATTGTAGATTTCGATTTGTCCTTTCATGGTTTCGTCTACTGAGTTTACCAGCTTATCAATGTTACCCACTTCGCTTATGATTTTTTTGAATGTTTCTCCGCCTTCGGTGACATTTTCATTTCCTTTTTGAATCATCGAGTTTGTTTGTTTTACTAGTGCATTAATTCCTTTTGTGCTGTCTGCTGACTTTTCGGCTAACTTTGATATTTCTCTCGCTACAACTGTAAATCCAAGTCCTGCACTTCCCGCTCTTGCGGACTCGATACTTGCATTTAGAGAAAGTAAATTAGTCTGATCAGCAATGGAATCTATGATCTCGATGATACTTTGCATTTGTTTTGCGTTCTCTTGGATTTTTTGCATAGACTGTAACATTAAGTCCAAATATTGATTTCCTTTGTCTGCAATATCACTCGTGTTGGTAACGATGTATAAAACGGCTGACATCATTTGAATTGATTCAGCGTTAGACTCAATGATCTGATGAGCGATGTCTGTGAGAAAACTCAGATTATCCGATTGTTTTTTTGTGCTACTTACAACTGAGTTCGCTTGTTTTAGAATGTCTTCAATTTTGGAGGTTACATCTGTGACTGCCTCAAGGAGTTTGTTCATCGCTTCTTGCGCTCGGTTTTGTAGTTCCATTTTTTCGGTGACGTTCATGGAAAATCCTAGAATGTTGGAAGAGGAGTTATCTTCTTCGATGATGGGAGTTTTGATTGTTTCGAGATAAGTGGCTTTTCCTTCTTTGTCCAAATACTTTGTAATAGGCGGAAGGAATTTTTCCTTGGAAGCCATGATGTCTCTGTCTTGCTTTTGGATTTTCTCAACTTGTTCTTTATTCGGATTAAAGTCAAAATCAGTTTTTCCGATGATGTCTTCCATCTTAGATGCCTTGAAATTACGGGCAAAATTCTGATTTACCAAAACGAATTTTCCGGTATTATCTCTCACAAAAGAAATATGGGGAAGATGCCAGAATGCAGTTTTTAGAAGTTTATTTTCGGCTTCTAAAGACTCGATTCTAGCTTTGTCTTTTTGGAAATATTTCTTTAGGAATTCTAACATGAATCACTTCTGTTACTATTAACGATACTTCTAAGGTTTTATTTAGACTATTATTTTCAATGTAGGTTTACTTGGCTAATAAATAAGTTAATAAATTATTTATTTTCGATTTTGTCGCTGTGACCTAGACTTTTTTCTGGTGCAATCTTGTCTCGGACTAGTTGTTTTAGCTCCTTCATTTCTGGGAATCTTCCCATTTCTTTGCGGGAAAATAGGGATTCTCCATTTACTCGTATTTCTAGGATTCCGCCTTTTCCGGGCATTAATACTAATTCTCCAATTTCTTGGGAAAACGTAGTTAAAAGTTCTTGTGCCATCCAACTGGATCGTAACAACCAGTTACACTGAGTGCAGTATTCAATTTCGATTCTAGGATTTTTCATAAAATTACTTTGCTCTTTTTAAAATTTCTGAACTAATTTGATAAATAGTTTTATGAGAAAGTTCATTTACAAGGACTTGTTCCGTTTCTGAAAAAACCTCTGACAAGATAGGTTGGATATTTTTGCCACAGATACACTTTGCATTTGGTTTGTTTGGATGTAATACAAATAGTTTCTCTTCAAAAACTTGATAAATATCTTTTAATGTAATTTTATCAGATTCCAAAGACAGACTTGCTCCCCCACCTTGTCCCATTTGAATTTGGATAAATCCTGCTTTTTTAAGTGCGCCAAGGATTTTGCGAATAACAACTGGGTTTGTGTTTACACTAAGTGCCAGTTCTTCAGATGTTTTGGATTCCCCTTTGTTTAAATCTAATAAGGATAAAATGTGAACGGCGATTGTAAAACGACTAGTCATAATATTTCAAATGTAATACTTCACATTACAAATGAATTTTACTCTTCTTGTAAAGATTTTTCTTGATTCAAAACAAAAAAGTTTGACTATTTCGTTCGGGTTACCAAAAATCATCTCTCATGCCAGCATTAACAAGAGGTAAATTTAAAGAGGAAAAAGGCGTAAAATGAAAGATAAGAACAATATAAAAATCTTTTTTTACATTTTCATATTCATCACATTTGCGAGTCAGATTTTGGCTCAAGAAAATAAAGACAACGAAAGCAAATCTCCATCGGAAGCAAGACCACCAGTAAAAGGTTTACCTTTCGAGATAGACGAAAAAAAAAGAATCTCAGAAGCAGATGCTTCCAAAAAAAAAGAAGGTTGGTTTCCAACTGGGATAGGTGGTCCTTTTAGCGACGCGAATAACGGTGCTGGTTTTGGAGGTAGGGTTTTCCTTTTCAATAATGGAAAGAGAACAGATCCATTTTTTGAATACACTCCTTATCGTCACAGATTCTTTTTGAACTTATCAAATACAACTCGAAATGCTCAATACCATTGGTTGGATTGGGATGCACCTTACATCTTCGATACAAAATGGCGCGCAAGAGCCAATATGATCTATGACAGAAATCCAAATAACTTGTTTTTTGGCGTAGGAGAGGAGTCTCTCAAAGGTTTAAATTATTATTCACGTAATGATTCTTCGCAGCCATACACTACAAATGGAAATTTTCCTGACCAACAAGAGGCGCAGGAATTTAGAAGACCCCCGAATACAGGTGAGCCGATGTATGTCAATGGTGGTTTTAATAACTCTGCCTTACTTGCGGCTAATCCCATCCCAGGATTAAGAAACCAATACGTAACTGACAAAAAATACAACCGATATGAATTGGAAGCTCCTCAAGTGAATTTAAGTGCAGAAAATTCCTTCTTTGGTGGCGTTGTTCGTCTGGTAGTTGGAACAAAACTCTCTAAGAACACAATCCGAACTTACGACGGAACTATTCAGCCAGCAAATGATTCTTTTTGGCGTGATACTCCTTTTGAATTTGCGAACATTGCCAACATTCCAACGATCAATGGAAAAACAAAAGTCACAGAAGACGCAGAGCGAGGAAAAATCATAGGTCTTCGCGGTGGTTATGTGAATATGTTAAGAGCAGGTATCGTTTATGATACTAGAGACTTTGAGCCAGATCCAAGTAGAGGTATCTTTGCCGAACTTACACATGAACGTGCATCTAAAGCGATTGGTTCTGATTATGAATTCAATCGTACTCTTGGTTCAGTTCGTGTGTTCTACAGTCCGTTCCCCAAAATTTTTAAAAAGTTAGTATTCGCAGGTCGTGCTGTGTTTGTTCATAATTCTGGGAATTTACCATTCTTCGAATACAGAAATATGTGGAGCACTGATGCTGGTATGGCAGGTCTTGGAGGTAGAACTACTCTTAGAGGTTATATGCAGGATCGATTCGTTGGGGCTAATATGGGTTTTGCGAACCTAGAACTTCGATATCGTTTTTTTGAAATTCCAGGTTTTACATTTAATCTTGCTCCTCTCTTTGATGTGGGTAGAGTTTGGGATACACTAGATAGTGTAAAAGCAAATGCAGGACAAGGATACAAGTATTCTTATGGTTTAGGTTTACGTATTATCTGGAACCAGTCTACTGTAATTTATGCAGAATGGGCAAAGTCGCGTGAGACAAGAAGTTCCAATGCATCTTTTGCTGATTCAAATTTCTATTTTAACTTTGGACATATTTTTTAAGGAGATTTTATGAAACATATAATACGGTATACACTGATTATCCTTATCTTTTCTACTTTTATTAACTGTGAAGATAAACCCGATAAAAGTTTTTATGGAATTCCTTCTGAAGATAAAAATCAAATTCTTTCTGGAATTTTATTGAGCTATGGAGCAATCGACAATTCGACTGGAACTGTTATTGATGTAAAGTCGGGATTGGAATGGAAAAAATGTACGCAAGGTCAAGTTTTTCGTGCAACCAATAACGATTGTCAAGGTGGAAAGGCAACTGCAACTTTTACAACTCCTTTTGACCAAGGACGTTATGGGGCAACCTACTTGTCATTTTGCAATATCGAGGGAAATAACTGCAATGAACTTTCTTTGCCTATGACTTTAAAGGCTGACTCATTAACAGGAATTACTAGTGAAGCTTACAATTCCTGTGCATCTGAAAATGCAATTCGAACAGGTGGTTACACAAATTGGAGAGTTCCAACATTTCCTGAGTTACAAGCATTAGCCGCATTAGGAAAGGTTATGTTGACTGCAAGATTCCCAAATACACCTGACGATTACTTTTGGTCATCTTGGAGTAATGAACAAGACCAATCAGGTAAAACTGCGCGTGCGGTTTCTTTCTCTGCTGATACAATTGGAAAAGTTGAGTCTATTAATAAAACAACCAAACTCTATATTCGTTGCGTTAGAAACACCAACGGTCAATAGGATTTGTCGTAGTAGAGACGTAGCGCGCTACGTCTCTACTTTTCGTCATCATAGAATACCACCGACTTAATTTCCCCACCTCTTTCATTTCCTGAATATACAACTTCTGCTCTTGTTTTTAATGCGGGCGAATAGATTTTATACTGTTGTATATAATCATATAATTTCAAAGAATAATCTAATACCGTGATAGCGGTTTCTATTCCAATAAACCTATCGCGTATAACGGTTTTCTTTTCTGTTTTTTTTGTAAGAATAAGCCATTTGTACAAACGGGAAGACTTATTTAATTTTTTGATATTTTCTAAGTCTAACGTTGTTTCAGGCAAATTTGCTTTAGCCTGTCGAAAGTTGACTTTTACAGGCTGTTTTGTTCCTACAATTTCTTTTAGTGCAGTGGAGAGGCTAAGGTCAAATGTATCATCATCTAAGTATTCAATCTCTTTGCAGTTTGAATAAATTGTGTTACATACATCACCGTAGTTTTTGTGAACAAAGTATATCATCATAATGGTATGATACTTGGGATGAAATAAAACCTTTGCGTTGTAGTTTTTTGTATTCCTAAACTTGATTACATTTCGGATTCGCCCATAAACGTCCCATCCGAGAAGCCCCATGTCTTTTACGATAGGAATTTCAGAAATAATTCCATCTCTTTCTCCAATATAATACGGCTCTATAGATACTCGTCCGTCTCGTTTTGAAATTTCGCGAAGGTATTCGACTGTTGGTGCAAGTACCTCATGATCTAATTTATAATGAAAAGATTTCATTTTGATTAAGGCTCGCCCAGTGTTATCGTTTAAAAGATCACTGATTTTACCGTCTAACTGGGAGTAATCTTTATAGTTGATTTCTACACAGTCTTGCGGCTTACACTCAATTTGCTCATGGTAGGTTGGAGAGTTTTCTACTTCGGTCGTTTCAGAGATTATATTTTTTGATTCTTGAATTTCGTTTTGATTTTTTTGTGTTTTTGTATCGGTAGAGTTACAGCTAAAAAGTAAGATAGAGAAGATCGAATAAAAGCTAAATTTGATTATCCAACCAAAAATAAATTGCATATCAACTAATTTGTTTCTTCTGTATAAGTCATAACTAAATACATCAAAGCTTCTTCGTCGGTTGGATTTGAGTATTCATGTGGAACATCTGCATTGAAGTAAATTGCATCTTTCGGTGCCAGTTCTTGGACTTCATCACCAACGCGTAATCGTAATCTTCCGCTAACCACTACAATATTTTCTGTTGTCCCGGGTGGGTGGGATTCTGCAACTTCGTGTCCTCCTGGCTTTAGAATCAATTCATAAAATTCTGTTTTTTTGTGTCCAATAAATGGAAATAAAGCTCGTGTTGAAAAAACTTTTGTATTAGAGAATAGAACTTTTGTATTTTCGTATCGCAGTACTTGCACACCTTCTCGAACTTTGTCCTTGATCAAGTCACTGAAAGGCACATTTAGCCCACTTGCGATTTTCCAAAGAACAGAAATAGTCGGAGCACTTTTTCCTTGCTCGATTTGGGAAAGCATTGCTCTACTAACTCCACATCGAATTGCAAGTTTATCAAGAGATAATTTTCGATTATGTCGTATGTTCTTTAGGTTTTCTTTAACTGTCTCGATGATGTGGTCGGAAGAATCTGGGTTGGCGTTGGTTGCCGTTTTTGGTGCTTCGGGAGGAGTTGAGATTTTCTTCTTCATAGAAGAATCATCCAATATAACGGATAAATGTCAATTAAAATAGTTTTGTAACTACTCACCATAAGTTATTGCCACAGAGGCACAAAGGCACGGAGAGTTTTGGAATTGTGCTATTTTTATTACTATTCGTTGAATGAAAAAAGAGCTAATGAAATATTCGGATTCATTTTCAATATTGCAAAATTTAATTAAATTGCTAAAAATTTCCCTATGAGACAAAATTTACTTGACTCTCAGTGTCAATGATTAGATATTTAACTCTGAGTTTAACGGAATTTATTTAAATTATTCATCCAGGAGTCAGATTATTTCTGATATAGAATTTAAAGTCGGCGATTATGTTGTTTATCCAATGCATGGCGTTGGTGCTATCACGGAAGTGAGCAAAAAGACAATTTTAGGCAAAAAGCGTGATTGCTATAGCCTCGAGATACAGTCCTCGAAAATGAAAGTTATGATACCCGTCGATAAGGCAAAACAAGTCGGGATTCGGGGAATTATACCCAAACGAGACATTAAAAAAGTTCTCAACCTATTAATGAAAGATGAAGTCGACACAGAAGAAGACTGGAAGATTAGATACCAGAACAATATGAACAAAATAAAATCCGGTTCTATCTACGAAGTAGCTGATGTTTGTAGAAACCTTTTCCGACGAGCAAATGGCAAGGAATTGTCTATCATGGAAAGAAAGCTATACGAAAATGCTTATAATTTAGTCAAAACAGAAATAGCTTTAAGTAAAGGTGTTCCTCAAGAAGAAGCCGGTAATATTGTTTCTGATATTTTAGCAAGTTCAGTGCAACCAGTTCCACAAACCGCAGTAGCAGTAGATGATGTTGATATAGAATAAATCCCGCTTAAACTCAAATTTTAATATAAGGATTTGAGTATGACTCATGTCTATAAGCTTTTATTCGCGCTCTCTTTTTCCATCGTATCCTTTGGATTTCTTTTTCCTATGTATGGTGATCTTCTACAACCAGCTATTTACACTGGTTTGGTTTTCATTGCAGTTCTAGGAATTGTTTACTTTGAAGACAAAATTTTCCCTGTTATAAATGCAGAAGTCGCTTTTTGTGTGGGAATTGGTCTTTTAGTAGGATTTGGGATTGCCCGCTTACTTGTAAGTTTAATTTCTGAATCAAAGAATCCAGGTCTTGGTCTAATTGTTTATCTTGCTCTCGGTTATGCAGGTGTTAAAATTGGACATGCGTTTTCTATAAAACCAGGACTTGCTATTTTTGGCGGTAGTGGTGGTGCAGGGCTTCAGCCTTACATTATCGGAAGTGATAAACCAGAAGAAATTCGAGACAAAATTCTAGATACTTCGGTTGTTATTGACGGTCGAATTTTGGATATTGCAGACACGCATTTTATTGACGGACCTCTCATTTTACCGAACTTTGTTCTTCGTGAAATCCAACTTATCAGTGATTCGTCTGATCCAATCAAACGTGCACGTGGTAGACGTGGACTTGATATGTTGAACAAACTCCAACGTAAAGGTACTATCGAAGTGAAAATTACTTATACCGATTACACTGACACTCGAGAAGTCGATGCTAAACTCATCAAACTCGCTCGTGATACCGGTGCAAAATTGGTTACGAATGATTTTAACTTGAACAAAGTTGCTGAATTGCAGGGTGTAAAAGTTTTAAATCTCAACAATCTAGCTAACGCTCTCAAACCTGTTGTACTTCCTGGGGAAGAAATTGCCATCCAAGTTATCAAGGAAGGCAAAGACGAAAACCAAGGAATTGGGTATTTGGAAGATGGAACCATGGTCGTTATCGAAAACGGTGGACATTTGGTCGGGAAAGATGTGCGTGTAAACGTAACTTCGATTATCCAAACTGCTGCTGGTAAGATGATTTTTACGAAAGCGATTAAGTAACATCTTACTGTAGAGACAGGTTTGAAATCTGTCTCTACGACGTTGCACATTCATCCTCCTAATACTCTCTTAGAAAATGACGCAACCGATTTCTGATTTTGTAGAAATTTTACGAACTGTTGAACTTTTCTCAGATATGCCGGAAGATTCTATTCGGGATATTGCACTTACTTTAAAAACAGAAATATATAAAGCTGGTCAACCTATCATTCAAAAAGGGGACCCTGGGACTTGTATGTACATTGTTTATTCTGGTCGTGTATATGTACATTTGGAAGGTCATAAAGTCGCCGAAATTGGAATCAAACAAACTTTCGGAGAATTCTCTCTTCTAAATTCGGAGCCTAGAAATGCATCCATTAGTGCACTCGAGGACACAAACCTTCTTAGGTTAGACCAATCTGATTTTTATCGGATAATGGCTAACAGTCCTGAAGTTATGCGGGGAATCATTCGTATCCTCATAGCAAGATTAGCGGAGCAAAATAATGAGTTGATTGATACTTTAAAAAAGAGAGAAGCAGAACTGACTCAAAAAGTAGAAGAGCAAACGAGAGAAATAAGAAGTGCAATGCTCGAGATTCAAAAAAAGAATCATGACATAACAGAAAGCATACGTTATGCGCAAACTATACAACAGTCTATACTTCCGAGCAAGGATTTTATTGATCTTTCGTTGCCTAAATCTTTTATTTTGTTCAAACCAAGAGAAGTTGTGAGTGGAGACTTTTATTGGTATACCGAAAGAAAAATACAAACCGAGAATTTTGTAGAATCCATTTCTATAATTGCCGCCGCAGATTGTACGGGACATGGAGTTCCTGGGGCATTAATGTCTATGATTGGCAGTAGCTTGTTAAACGATATTGTAATCGCTCGAGGAGTCTATGAGCCTGANNATTGGTGGAAGTCAAAAGGAAGATCAACGAATTTTTACAATGCATAAAATTGATATAACTTCTCCTACATCTCTGTACTTGACTACTGATGGGTATCTCGATCAATTTAGTGGGATAGATCATAAAAAGTTTATGGCGAAACGATTCAAAGAGTATATTTTGGAAATACATAAAAAACCAATGAGTGAACAAAGGTTACTGCTTGATTTTAACATAAAGGATTGGATGGATGGGTGTGTCCAGTTAGATGATATACTAGTGATTGGTATAGAAGTTGTTTAACTTGCTTGCATTTCTGGAAAGACTCTAGTCAATGGAAACTATGAAAAGGTTGATGCAGATTTTTGTTCTATTTTTTTTGTTCTTATTTGCTTTCCAGCGCATAATGGATAATGAATGCGTATGTGGTGGAATTGGAACTAGTGAGAACGACTGTGTTTTTTCTGTTCATTCCATTTCTGGTCATGCGGAGGAGCACGAAGATGAAGAACATGTATGCGTGAACTGCCCTTGTAATTATACTTTAATTTATTATTCCAATTTTTACCTAAACCAAATCTATACGCAAATTTCTATTTCTTATACCGTACCTACTTTTTTTACTGCGGTTAATTTTGATTATCTTTCGAATCTAATCCGACCTCCTAGAGTCTTTTTCGTTTAGTTTTAAAAGATTACCACGGATTAACACAGATACACACGGATGGTTTTAATAATCCCAAATTTTTTATCCGTGTCCATCTGTGTTCATCCGTGGTGAAAATCCTTATCAGTATCACTAGTGGTTAAAAAGGAATTTATGAAATCATTTTATATAATTATAATAACTTTATTTACAATCGGAATTTATGCGATAGACACAGACTCGCATGATGGAAATATTCACTGTGCGGGTAATACTAAATTACTCACGATAGTAGAATGTGTCTTAGATCACAGTCCTGAATTTAAAAAATCTCGCATTGAGCTAATCGCGATTAAGGGAAAAAAAATTGTCGCCGCGTATTTGTTTCCTTCTAATCCAACTGTGTCGGTGGTAAATGCTTACAGGCGACAAGCGCAACCAGAGGTTAGTAGTTTTAATCTTGTCGCAGAACGTGGTTTTAACGGAGAATTACAAGCTTCGCAAGAAATTTACTTGGGTGGACAGAGAGGCAAACGGATGGAAGTCGCTGACTCAGAATACTCTGCTCAGATTAAAAAAATTGCGACCATGGAAAGAAATACAACCGCAATTGCACTTTCTGCTGCTGTATTCTATCACAATTCTTTAGAGGAATATCGAATCACCGAGTTTCTTTATCAAAATTCTTTAGAAATGGCTAAAGTTGTGCAAGGTAGAAGTGATAAGGGACTCGCGGCAGGAATTGATGCGGATATCGCAAATGCGGAGGTTTCAAAATCTTCTCGTCTTTTAAATTCTGCCCTTCGAAAGCGAGACGGGGCTAAGGGTAATTTGACTGTTATGATGGGGGTTAGTTTTGATTTGCCGCTTTCAATTATAGACACCGTTCCAGATATTCAACTGAATACTAAAAATACAGAGGAGTTAATTGTTTCCGCGTTAAAACAAAGAACAGAAGTGGATTCTGGTGTATTAGAAGTTAGAACGGCTCAAAAACGAATTGAACTTTTAAAACGAGAGGCTATTCCCAATTTGACGGTCTCTGCCTATTTACAACGAGATGGGTTCAATGAAAATGTAGTTGGTGCTAGAGCCTCTGTCCCACTTAGAGTATGGCGTGACAACTCAGGTGAGATTGTGGAATCCGAAGCTCGTAAAGAGCAAGCTCTTACTGACCTAGAAGTAAACCAACATACGATTAAGTTTGAAGTTATCCGAGCTGTTGCCAATTACAATTCTCTAAAAGAGGAATATAAGAATTACCCGCTAGAGCTTATGCGAAAGGTAGATGAAAACCTACTTTCTTTAAAAAAAGCTCTCTCTACTGGACAGATCAATATCCGAGATGCTTTGGTTGCCCAGAATTCGCTTGTCGGTTTAAAACTTTCCTATATCCAAACCAAGTCCGATTATGACTTAGCAAAAATCGAGTTACTTAGGTCGATTGGATTTCCCTTAGCACAATACATAGTAAAATGAGGACTTATGAAATACAATAAATTTTATGCTCTACTAATTCTACTCGCCATCCTTTTTTCTTCGTACAGACTCTATACTTATTTTTCCAAGAAAAAATCTAGTGTGGAAGTTGTTGAGGAAAATAAAGATTTGCCACTTGAAGAAAGTATTAAAATTGAATCGGAAGTTTCTAAAGATGTAAACCTGCATTCTATACAAGTGAATCTGGTCGAATTTAGGGAAACTTTGAATCTCATTGGAGAAGTAAGTTCAGATCCTGATAGAGTTACAAAAGTAAGCGCTCGTATCCCCGGTCGAGTCTCCGAAGTTCGTTTCATCGAAGGCTCTCGTGTTCGAAAGGGGCAGGTTCTCGCTATCCTCGATTCCACAGAAGCTGCTAGATCGCGCTCTAAGTATTTGAGTAGCTTATCTAGAGTAAACGCAACTTCTAGAAATGCGAAACGTATTAGGGAATTGGTTACTTTAAAGTTAGCCGCAGAGCAAGAAGCTATTAACGCAGAATCAGAATTGAAAGTCCAAGAAGCAGAACTTAGAGCGGATAAGGGTAATTTGCTTGCTCTAGGAATTCCTGTTCCAGAAATAAACCCAGATACGAATAACTCTGGAGTTGGAGAAAATTCGGGTAGAATAGAAGTAACCTCTCCACTTGATGGGATCATCTTGTCTCGGGATGTAGTTCGAGGCTCACAGGTAGATGCGATTACCAACTTGGCGACGGTCGGAAATTTAGACACGGTTTGGTTTATGGTAAAACTATTTGAGAAAGATTTGGGAAAAGTAGCAGAAGGAGATTTTGCAAAAGTGAAATTAAATCCTTACCCCAAAGAGGAATTTGAAGGTAGGCTCATCTATATTGGAAACCAAATAGATGCAGGTTCTAGAACAGTTACAGGAAGAATTGTAATCAAAAATAAAAACCACTTAGCAAAAATAGGACTCTTTGGAACTGCAGAAATATATACTTCCGAATACGATATATTAGCCGCTCCTTTAGATGCAATTGTGAGTATAGAGAAAAAGGACTATGTATTTGTAGAAGAGAAACCAGGAGAATACAAAGCAAGAGAAGTAAAGTTAGGAAGACGCAATGCTACGCAAGTGGAAATTTTATCTGGGTTACAAGTCGGAGAATACATTGTGGATAATGGTGTGTTTACCCTCAAGTCTAAAGTTTTAAAGTCTACCTTCGGAGAATAACGATGAAATTCCTAACTCTCATTGTAGAATGGTCTTTAGAAAACAGAGTCATCGTGATGGCGGCTACTGTTTTGTTTTTTGTATTTGGTTTGGATTCGGTTCGCAAGTTAAAAATGGATGCGATTCCCGATGTGACCACAATTCAAGTGCAAGTGATTACCTCTGCTCCTGCTCTTTCACCTTTGGAAATTGAGCAGTATGTCACATTTCCGGTCGAGCGGGCAATGGCTGGTATTCCCCATTTAGAAGAAGTTCGCTCTATTTCTCGTTACGGATTATCGGTAGTAACCGTCGTATTCAAAGATGATATGAATATCTACCTTGCCCGCCAACTTGTGGGGGAAAGATTATCCGATGCAGTAAACAATATTCCAAAAGGATACGGGACTCCAAGTATGGGACCAATTTCTACGGGACTTGGAGAAATTTACCAGTTTACACTGAGTAGCCGGACAACAAGCTTAATGGATTTGACTACTTATTTGAATTGGTATATCAATCCTATTTTGAAGACCGTGCCAGGAGTTGTGGAAGTAAATACGTTTGGTGGAAATGTGAAGCAATACCAGATTATCCTCAACATGGAAAGAATGCAGTCTCTTGGAATTGTGATGACCGATGTAATTGATGCTTTAGAGAAAAACAACGCTTCTATGGGTGGTGGATACATTGAGCATAACAAGGAGCATTTTGTAATCGTTGCCAGTGGTCTTGTTGGATCATTAGATGACTTGGGGAAAATTTTTCTTGGGAATACAAAAGAAGGAACGCCTATTTCTCTTTCAATGATTGCAGATTTAAAATTTGGGATTAGGCTAAGACTCGGTGCTACTACAAAAGATGGAGAAGGGCAAGTAGTGGGAGCAATGGCTCTTATGCTCATGAAAGAAAATTCTCTCCAAGTTAGTCAAGCGGTGCATAACAAACTAGAAGAAATTAAAAAGACACTTCCCGAAGGAATTATAATCGAAACCTATTATGATCGTTCGGAAATGGTGAAGATTACAATTAAGACAGTGTTGATTAACTTGCTCGAGGGGGCAATCCTTGTTATCCTCGTCTTATTTCTTTTACTTGGAAGCATTCGTGCGGGACTTGTGATTGCGATTACAATTCCTTTTGCGATGCTTTTTGCGATAGTCATCATGCGAATTACCGACTCACCCGGAAACCTAATGTCGATGGGTGCGATTGATTTTGGACTCATTGTGGATGGGGCTGTTATCATTGTGGAAAATGCTGTTAGGCGCTTGTCGATGGCAATCAAAGAAAAGGGAAGCATCTTGACTCGGGAAGAAAAAATTGAAACGATTAAACAAGCGACCATTGAAGTAAGAAAGGCGACCATATTCGGAGAAACGATCATCGCGATTGTTTATCTTCCTGTGTTATCTCTTCATGGCGTAGAAGGAAAGATGTTTATTCCCATGGCGCAAACTGTACTTTATGCGCTATTTGGTGCGTTTATACTTTCGCTCACTGTAGTTCCTGTACTTGCAACTTATATCTTAAAAGTAGAAGAGCCTGAAGAGCACGAAACTTGGCTCTTTCATAAAATAAAATTCTACTATATTCCTATCTTGGATACACTTATGAATGCGAAGAATCAAGTGTTATCCGTTGCTGTTGTTTCAATTGTTCTAAGTTTTGTTCTATTCGCGAATCTCGGAGCAGAGTTTATGCCTGAGTTAGACGAAGGATCTTTACTTTTGGAAGTGGCGCGGCTACCCTCCGTTTCCCTCTCTGAATCCATTGAGACAGGAAGAAGAATTGAGAAAACTTTAAAAGAAAAATTTCCAGAGTTACTCCATGCAGTTTCTAAAACAGGCTCACCTGATATTGCAACCGACCCGATGGGAATTGAGCGAACGGATATTTACCTCCAACTTAAACCCAAAGAAGAATGGCGATTTCCAAGAGAACAATTAATGCAAGCTCTAGCGGATGACGTAGAAGAGTCTGTTCCAGAAGTTGCAGTATCTGTTTCCCAGCCGATTAAAATGCGAACGAATGAGCTAATCGCAGGTATCCGCTCTGATATCGGAGTAAAAATTTTTGGAGATGATATTAAAACTCTTCGTGAGATAGGAGATAAAACTTCCCACGAACTTCGTAAAATCAAAGGAGTAGTCGATTTAAAAATCGAACAACTAGGCGGACTCAATTATCTTCGAATCAAACCCAAACGCGAAAGCCTTGCTCGTTATGGAGTCAATATCCAAGACATCAACCAAGTCACTGAAATCCTATCTTCCGGTTATATGGCTGGGAGTGTGTTTGAAGGGAATAAACGGTTTGATATAACTATTAAAACCAGCCGAGAAATCCATTTTAATTTGGAGGAAATTCGCTCTTTACCTGTGAAATCTAACTCAGGAATTGCAATCCCTTTGGGCGATTTAGCCGATGTATATATAGAGAGTGGACCGGTTCAGATTAGCCACCAAAACCAATATAGAAGAATGATTGTGGAATTTAATGTGCGAGGAAGAGATATGATGAGTGTAGTTGCAGAAGCTAACGAATTGCTTTCTAAAAATATTCCTCTGCCCGTTGGTTACCGTTTTGAATTTGGTGGGAAGTATGAAAATTATATTTCTGCGCGAAATACACTTATGATCGTAGTGCCTCTGACTCTCTGTTTGATTTTATTTTTACTTTGGCTTGCTTTTGGAGAAGTCACTCCTGCTCTTATGATTTTTCTAAACGTTCCCTTTGCTATCACAGGTGGAGTTTTGTTTTTATTCCTTAGAGATATTCCATTTAGTATTTCGGCAGGAGTTGGGTTTATCGCCTTATTCGGAGTAGCCGTTCTAAACGGTCTAGTATTAATTTCGTTTACCAAGGAACAAGAAGCGGAAGGTTTCAATCATACAGATGCAGTCATCAGTGCCGCACATATTCGTCTTCGTCCTGTTATCATGACAGCGATCGTTGCGGCTACCGGATTTATCCCCATGGCGGTATCGACGAGTATGGGAGCAGAAGTCCAACGACCACTTGCGACTGTAGTAATCGGTGGTCTTATAACAGCGAGTATCCTCACTCTACTTGTATTGCCAGTTGTGTATGCAAAATACTATGAGAAGAAAAATGATCAAAGATAACCACCAATGGACACAGACTCGCATAGCTTGGCTGAAGGGCGATAGCGGGTGGAAGCCTGTCGAATGTGTGAACACCGATAAAAAATTTAAAAGAGTAAGCGATCAGTCTTTTTTCGCATTCGTATTCCAATTGTGTCCTGATCAAATCCTCCAATCTATAGTAATATTTTCCTCTGTCAAATCGGAGGTGTTTTAATGTTACAAAGAACACTACTTCTACTCTTTGCTGGACTTTATCCTGCGTTCTGGGCTATTTTTAAATTCACTAAAATGCCAATTGATGATCCAAGACAGAGGATAATTGTGAGTATCCTTTGTCTCATTGCATTTAAACTTTACAATTCAGATAATCCTAAAATTCGTAAATACCAAAACGTTCTTACTTATTCCATTTATTATATTATTACTCTTCACAGTTTGTATTTAACTTATCTCAATCATTTTTCAGTTGAGTTTCAAATACAAAATTTTATCATCATCGTATTTGCCTCTTTAGGTTTTATTCGAAAATATGACCTATTTTATTACTTATTTTTCACAATACTTTGCTTTATTCCCATTACAGTTTCTGGATTTTTAAAACTCGAAATTTACTTTATACTGTGCACATTACTTTTAGTTTGTATTGGATCTTTTATCATTCAGAATTATCATATTCGATTTTTAAAACAACTTCTCGTAAATGATGCAACACTTCTCCGTTCCATGGATAGATTTAAAGATGGAATTATTATCACAGACACCACAAGTCACGTATTATTCGTAAATGATATGGCACAAAAACTTCTCAACTTTAATTCAGAATTTTTAGTAGGCTCTAGAGTGAATCTTCCTATTCCTTCTGAAGATAGACTTACGGGAAATACAACTGTTATCCACACCGTTGAAGATCGGCTTGTGGAAATTAGAATGTTAAAAGTCGAACGCCTTGGAAGACCTGCTTTTTTTATTATCATAAAAGATATAACCCAAGAAACAAGACAAAAGGCAGAAACAGAAAGACTTAGATTGTTACACCAGAGTATGCTAGTTTTTGCCAAAGAAGGAGTGGTTGGCTTAAACAAAGAAGGAAATATCACTTATATAAATCAATATGCGTTAGACGTAACAGGTTATGTTGAATCGGAAGTGCTCGGACAATCTTTTCATTCTACATTTCATCATAGTTGGATGGATGGAGTTGTTCATGAAGAAGATAATAGTCCTATTCGAGAAACTTTACTCGAAGGAGTAGTAAATCGAATTAACAACGAAATCTTTTGGAAAAAAGGAGATAGATATTTCTATGTCGAATACGTTAGTTCTCCTATTAAAAAGGAAGAGGAAATTACAGGCGCGGTCGTTTTATTCAAAGACATTACAGATAAAAAACAGCAAAGAGATTTAGAAAATAAATACCACGAAGAGCTTTTGTTTTTGTCCGAGTCTGCTATGAAGTTTTTACAAATCCAAGAAAGAACTGAGGTATTTGAATACATTGCAAATGCTGTTTTTGAATTCACGAAACCACGCGCTGTAATAGTAAATTCCTATGATGTGGAAAATTCTAATTTCAAAGTAGAAGCCATTAAAGGTTTTAAACAATTCATCGGTCCAATTGTGAAACTTATTAATAGCGAATTGATTGGAGCTAAGTTTGCATTGGAAAATGAGCGGTATCCGCAAGCGCTTACTGAGAATAAACTTATCTATTTGCCTGATGGACTTTATGCAGTGAACTTTGGAAATCTAAATCGAAAAGAATGTATGCTAATCGAGTCTATGCTAAATGTAAATCGTGTGTATAATTTTATATTTTCTGAGAATGGAAAAATCTTTGGATCAGTAATCATTCTTTATGCGGAAGACAAATTTCCTTTTGCAACTATGCTTGAAATTTTTTTACACCAAGCCACAATTGCTTTGGATAGTGATTATACATGAGTATATTCAAGTCAGAATGGCTTTCGGGAAATGTCATCCTGAGCTTGTCGAAGGATACGTGCATGGATTCGACTTGCTCACCATGACACCTAAAAGTACTTTGGGTTGAGTATATTTAAACAATTAGTAAATATGATTTTATTAAAAGAGGCGATTTTTATGCGTATAAAAATTTTAAACATCACCACAATTATTTGTATATTTCTCTTTGTGTTTTATTGTAAAGATAAACCAGTAGCAACTAACGTTTCGATTGAAGATAAAAAATCAGAGTATATCAAAGTGAAGATTGATTGGAATTATATTGATTTTCCGCTTGAGATGAAAATTTATGAAATCAAATCTCAAAGAGCTTTTGAACTTTGGGAAACTCATTCTGTAAAATCCGTAGAAATTTCACCTGCATCGACAGAAATTCCAGACTCTACACTCGTAATTCAGTCTGGTAGATATAAGGAATTTATTTTAGGACTACAGAATAACACTGATAAACCGGTGTATTTTTTTGCTGCACCTCATAGTGTAAACCCGCCACAATATTCGCTTGGATTCAAATTCAAATGTCTTTGCATTAATCACGCATTTACTGTGGCACCTGGAGAGTTTTGGTATCGTGTGGTTCGTCTTAATATTGATAAAGATTTTAGAGGTGATGCATTTTCGATTAAACATGACTTGATTGGTATTTCAGAAGAGAGAATGAAAGAATTTGAATTTAAACCTTAAAATGAACCGATTAAAAATATCTTGCTACATAACAGTTAGATGAATTTTTGTAATTAACACTATGGAAAAGTTCCTTTTTTATCTGTATATTCTCACAGGTAGTGAGTCATCTGAAATTGCTATTCGAAATGTGAAGAAGTTTTGTGAAGAAGAGATTCAATCTAATTATGAAATTTTTATTATCGACATTTTAGAAGAACCTTATCTTGCTGAAGAATCAAAAATTCTGGTCGCACCTACTCTCATCAAAGAAAGCCCGGGAAAACCAATTCGGGTTGTTGGAGATTTTTGTGACACTGATAAACTTATGCAAATTTTTGATTTAGAAAAAGTCTATGGATAAACAAAGCGAAAATCATAAAGAAGAAATAATTAAAGCTCTCAGGAAAGAGTTAGTTGCCAGTGAAATTCGTTTTCAAAATATCATAAATCAAAATTCTATTCCTATTTTAATTGTGAGCCAAGATGGTATTATCCGCTTCGCAAATCCTTCCGCCGAATTTTTGTTTCATAAATCCAAAGAAAAATTGATAGGTTTGCCCTTTGGTTATCCTATGTTAAATGAAGAGTCAACTGAAATAATTATCATTACGAGACATTTTAATAAAGCAATTGTCGAAATGAGAGTTGTGGATACAATGTGGGAAGATGAGAAAGTATTTTTAGTCTCTCTTCGTGATGTAACAGAACGAAGAAATATGGAAGAGCAACTTCGTGTTAGCGAAGAAAAGTATAGAAGTTTGGTTGAGTTATCTCCATTTGGAATTTTTATTCATTCAGAAGGTAAATGCGTATTTGTCAACCCTGCTGGCATTGAACTTTTGGGTGGAAAAAATTCTGATGACATTATCGGGCAGAGTGTAATGCGCTTTGTTCATCCTGATTATCGTAATCTTGTTACTGATAGAATTCAAAGTCTAGAAAGTGGTAAATATCAATTAGCCCCTATAGAAGAAAAATTTATTAAATTAGATGGAACTGTTATTGATGTAGAAGTTTCAGCTACTAAGTTTGAATTTAATGATAAAACTGCTATTCAATTAGTAGTAATAGATATTACTGAACGTAAAAAAACAGAAGAGTCGATTCGATTTCTGAATTTAGAATTAGAGACTAGAGTAAGAGATAGAACTAGGCAATTGGAAATTATGAATCATGAATTAGAGGCATTTAGCTTTTCTGTTTCTCATGACTTAAAAGCACCATTGAGAAGTATTGAAGGATTTGCTAATGCTCTCATTGATAGTGTTAAGGATAAACTAGACGAGAAAGAAACTTTGTATTTGGACAAAATTAAAACTGCTGCGGCTCGTATGAATTCCTTGATTGGAGATCTGCTTAGTTTAGCCAAAATTACTCGTAGTGAATTAGATCTACATTCAATAAATCTTTCTACACTTTGTAAAGAAATCCTTGAAGAAATAAATAAATCTAACTCTGCTCAAAATTTAGACTTAAATCTTCAAACTGGAATTAGTGTTTATGCAGATCCTAGTTTAATTCGAATTTTAATGAATAATCTTTTAGATAATGCTATTAAATTTACAAAACATCGACAATATGCAAAAATTGAAGTTGGCTCTTTTAATAAAGATGGTAAGTTAATCATCTTTATCCGCGATAATGGAGCTGGGTTTAATATGCAAAACTCAGATAAATTATTTGAGCCGTTTCAACGTTTTCATTCTGACGATGAATTTGAAGGAACTGGTATTGGGTTAGCCATTGTTAGCCGTATCATTGAAAGACACAATGGGAAAATCTGGACAGAAAGCGAAGAAGGAAAAGGCTCAACGTTCTACTTTATATTGGAGTAATAAATCTAATTTAAAGTTCTGACATTAATTCTTTGATAAATGGTCTGGTTTTTATTGAATGATGGGGTAGGGTTAACTTATCGTCAGCCATTACTAGTTCATCGTAGGTCAAAATGTCTAAGTCAATTTCCCGCGGACCTTTTTCAAATCGTTTGATTCTTCCGAGGTTACGCTCTATTTGCTGTAATTTTTCTAAAAGTAAAAGAGGCTCTAAGGTTGTTTCTATTGCAATAATACAATTTAAAAAATCGGGTTGGTCTGTGACATCTAACGCTTTTGTTTCAAGAATTTTGGACATCGCAAGTATCTGAGTAGGAATTTTCTTAATTTCTTCTATTGCAGACTCAATGTATTTTTGCCTTTCACCGAGATTTGATCCAATAGAAATAAGGGATTTATGTTTATAATTTTCTGGCAAGTTTGTTATCTGTGTTAGCGTGAATTCGATGTAAGAAATCTTTCTTTTTGTCACCCCCGAAATCTTTTATCGGGGGTCTCTACTTGTTGAGATTCCCGATAGGAGATTTCGGGAATGACAGCTTGTTTTATCTTTTTATATTACTCATAATCCTTAATTCTTTATCCGTGTTTATCTGTGGCAATCTTAAGATGTAATCATTTGAAATTTCAAACGGTAATCTGGACATTCTAATTTGATTTCATGGGTCATTTCGCATAATCGTGAGTAGACTCTACCTTCTCCTTTTTCTTTCCAATCATAGAGTGGAGAATTAGAGGTTAGTAAGGTGATTTTTTCTTTTTCATAACGAGAATCAATTAAATCATAGAGTTTTGCATTTACCCAGTCCGAGTCTTTTTGGACACCGAAGTCGTCTATTACAAGTACATCAATGTCTGCAAATTCCATCTCGATAGATCTTTCCTGTCCGTGGTATTCGCTGTCTTTTTGGTAGGTGTCTCTGAGTGCATTTAGAAAGTCTTTGCTAATCTTTGCATAACGACATTTTACCCCATAACGAAAAATTAATTCATTTAAGATAATGCAGGCTAATAGTGTTTTGCCTGAGCCAGTTCCACCAGAAAGATACATTCCCTGTTTAGGTTTGTGTTTCCAGTGAGTTGGATCATTCCAATGGTTTACCAATTCTTCCGCCCAATCACGAGCTATAAGAAGTGAAATCATATTATTACCGGATACATCCATCGAGTTCATGAATTTATACTTATATTTAGGTGGTATATTGGAAGCATCAATGATTTTATCGAGCTTATTTCTTGTTAGCCGCGCTTCCTGACAGAAACAGGGAATCATTTTATCTAAGGATTCTTCGTATACTAGATATGGAGCCTTTGCTTTAGCTGGACATTTTGTACAATGCTCTGTGACACAAGAGCATAATCCTAATGAGCCGCTGCGAGAACCAGGAATAATTTCATCTAGAACTATTCCCACTCCCTTGCAATACGGACAGGAATTTACTCCTGTCTTTGTATTTAATAATACTCCATCTAGTAACATCTATCTTTTTCTTCTGCTGCTTTTTCTTGAAGAAGAACCACCGGAGCTTGTGGAAGTATTGGCATCAATTTTTCTTTTGTTATTGATTTGCAAAAGATCGTTTTGATTTCCACTTAGGTTGAATAAATCTACATCTGTAGATTCCTGACCAATCTTTTTGTATTCAACTTCTTTCTCTTCAATCTTAGTATCTTCTGCGACTTCCACTTTCATTAGAAAGCTAATAATTTCTGCCTTGAGATTGTCCACCATGGTTGCAAAAATTTTAAATCCCTGAATTTTATATTCCACAAGCGGATTTTTTTCACCATAACCAACAGTCCAAATTCCATCTCGTAAATGATCCATTACATATAAATGTTCTTTCCATCTATGATCTAATATATCAAGTAAGATACTTCTTTCGAGGTATTGCCAGACATCCTTTCCGACTTTGGAGATTTTATTTTTATAAACAGAAATAAACTCTGCTGTTAACTTTTCGCTCAGTTCATCTCTCACGTTATTTGATCTAGTAAAATCTCCTTCTTTTAATTGAATGGAAACATTCATAGTTGTAAGCCATTCATTCATAGAATGGAAATCCCAAGCCGATGGATTTTTTCCCTCACAGTGAGTGTCGATTTGTAAATCTACTGTTTCTTTCACCCACTCTTCGATCAGATCTTCCATGTTTGCTTCTTCATTTAGAACATCGTTTCTGAGTCTATAGATGAATACCCGCTGTGCGTTCATCACATCATCGTATTCAAGTAAATGTTTGCGGATATCGAAGTTATGCCCCTCCACTCTTTTTTGAGAACGAGCAATTGCATTACTGACCATTTTGTGTTCGATCTCTTGCCCTTCTTCCATTCCAAGTCTTTGCATGATAGAAGAAATTCTATCCGAACCAAAAATTCGCATTAGATCATCTTCGAGTGATAAGTAAAATCTGCTAGAACCAGGATCACCTTGTCTTCCAGAACGACCACGTAACTGGTTGTCAATACGTCTAGCTTCGTGTCTTTCTGTGCCTAATATGTGTAAGCCACCAGCAGTTAAAACTTCTTCGTGTGATTTTTCCCAAGTAAGCGCATCTTCTAAAATTTCTTTTGCTTTTTTCTTTTTTCCGTGTTGGGCAAATGCTTCGGCTAAATTTTTGGCTTTATCAAAATCTTTTTTCTTGATTGCAGACTTGAATTCTTCGATTTCAGAATCTGTCTCAGTCCACTTTTCCATTAAGTCTTTGTGTTTTTGCGCTCCACCAAGTACGATGTCCGTTCCGCGTCCTGCCATGTTTGTTGCGATTGTGATTGCTCCAGGTTTACCGGCATTTGCGATAATCTCAGCTTCTTTTTCGTGGAATTTAGCATTTAGAACGTTATGCGGTAGACCAGCAGATCTTAGTTTGTTAGAAAGTAATTCTGATTTTTCAATCGAAATAGTTCCGACCAGTATTGGCTGTTTTTTAGTGTGTAATTCTTTGATTTCGTTTACAATCGCATTGAATTTTTCTCTTTCAGTTCGATAGACTCTATCTGCGTGATCGATTCGTTTCATTTTGATGTTGGGCGGAATTACAATTACATCTAACTTGTAAATTTTGGCGAACTCTTCTGCTTCTGTATCCGCAGTTCCAGTCATACCAGAAAGTTTGTCATAGATCCTGAAATAGTTTTGAAAGGTGATGGATGCAAGAGTTTGTGATTCTCTTGCAATAGTTACATTTTCCTTTGCTTCTAGAGCTTGGTGTAGTCCATCGGAATAACGTCTACCTGGCATTAAACGACCGGTAAATTCATCTACGATTAAAACTTCTCCATTTTGAACTACGTAGTCTACATCTTTCTGAAATACTTTATGAGCTTTGAGTGCTTGGTGAACATGGTGAACTAGTTCTACATTGTCAGGTGAATATAGATTATCCACTCCTAGAATTTGTTCTACTCTTCTTACACCGGACTCTGTTAATAGAACGTTCCGCGCTTTCTCGTCAACTTCATAATCTTCTTTGTCAACTAACTTTGGAATGATAGCGTTTACTTTGATGTATTTGTCTGTAGACTCATCGGCAGCTCCTGATATGATGAGAGGAGTTCTTGCTTCATCAATTAAAATCGAATCCACCTCATCCACAATCGCAAAAAAATGTTCTCTTTGTACTTTGTGTTCTTTTCTCGGAACCATATTATCACGAAGATAATCAAACCCATATTCGTTATTGGTTCCATAAGTAATATCAGAGTCATAGGCAGCTTGTCTTTCTTCGTGCTCCATATCGTGTTGGATAATTCCTACACTCACTCCGAGGAAATCATAAATCGGTTTCATCCAGAGAGCATCTCGTCGCGCCAAATAGTCATTTACCGTAACGACATGAACTCCTTTTCCTGCGAGTGAATTTAGATATACTGCAAGCGTAGACGTAAGAGTTTTTCCTTCTCCGGTTTTCATCTCTGAAATATTTCCCCAATGAAGTGAAATACCTCCCATCATTTGCACATCGTAATGTCTAAGACCCATTGTGCGAACAGAAACTTCTCTAATGGTTGCAAATGCTTCTGGAAGTATGTCATCCAATGATTTACCATTAGCTAACATTTCTTTGAACTTCTTAGTTTGATTTTTTAATTCTTCATTGGAAAGTTTTTGAATTTCGGGCTCGAAAGAGTTTATTTCTGCGACAATTGGAGTAAGCCTTTTTAGATCTCTTTCAAACTTACTTCCGAAAATAAATTGTAATACTTTTTGAAACATTGGTTCTAATTTTCCCTTAGTTAATTCGCCTTGATGATATTGTTGAAAAGGATACGGGCGTTCGCTTCCATTTCTTTTTGCTTCATTTTGATTTCATTTGAAATTTTGCCGAGAGTAGCAGGAATTTCTTTGTGAACATTCCACCATACTTCCAGCATAGGATAGGTTACTTCAAAGTGACATTGTATACCAAATCCTTTATTTTCGTAAGAAAACATTTGGTTTTCATATTTTTCACTGGATAATAGGCGTTCTGCGCCAGACGGCAAATTGAAAGTATCCCCATGAAGATGAAAGGTTGAAATATGACTTGTAGTAATTCCTTGAAAAATCGGATGTGCTGAATTTAGAATGGATACTTTAGAAAAACCAACTTCTAAACCTTTGTCTCCTTTTTCTACTGTTGATCCAAGGACTTTTGCTAAAATCTGTGAGCCTAAACAAATTCCTAAAACTTTTTTTCCAGAAATGGCAAGAGAGTTTTCTACTAAGTTCAAGTAGGGTTTGAAGAATTCTTGTTCTTTGGGATCGTATACGGATTTTGGTCCGCCCATTAGAATGATGATGTCAAAGATTTGTTGAGACTCTGGGACTAGTTGTAATCCCTTTTTGTAGGCATCGTGGTATGTAATTTTATAATTTGCCTTACGGAGGGAATCTTCTAAAATTCCTGGTCCCTCACAATCCATAAATCGTATGATTAAGCTTCTCACTAAGCTCCTCCTAACATTAGTTTAAAAAATTTTACTTTGTTTTCGTTTGGAATCAGTTTTAATTCACTTTCTTCACTGATGGGTCCTATGAAGTTATAGTATAAGATTAAAGGGTTTGTTTTAAATAGTAGCGTTTCAGGTCTTCCTGTGATCAGACCATCTCCTTGGGATACTCGGAAAGGCTTTTTCATGATTAGAATGGGAAGTTCAATCTTTTTAGCAAGAACTTCTTTTTCCATAATCGCTTTTGCCTTGGGGTATAACTCTTCAAACGAGGCAGTTGGTTCTGCATCAGTTACTATGTCATAAGGATCCACAACCATATAAAAACCAAGGGTTTTGTCGGGAGAAATTTCACGATAAATATAGTTTAATGCAGGGATTTCTTTTACACAGGGTATGCAGGTTGGTGCATAGACGTTGATTGCCAGTCGTCTAAAAGGCAAATCTTTAAGAATTACCTTATTTCCTGAGAAATCCAGCCCTTCGTATTGGGAAACATCGAAATTGGACTGTTTCTCTGAGTAACACGTGAATAAAAATGTAAATGATAAAAAGAATAAAAATTGTTTCATGTAGTGTAAGTTTTAACTATATCTTGTTTGATAGGGGGCAAGGCAAGTAAGATTAAATTTTAATTATTAAAATCATTGACGGTAGTTTTTTCATTGAAAGTATGGCGTATTACCCCGTACCACAATGTTTTTTTCTGAAAATTCACCGAGAACTATGTTGGAATCTTGTACTAATCTGATCTTACGATATATAGGAGTCTAAATGAGCACACAAGAATTTGAAATTGGTAAACTAATTGAACTAGCTAGACACAAAAAATATGAGTTAACCTCTGCTGGGTTTGCTGCCCTCGACAAAATTGAGAGAATTGCTGTTCCCAAAAAACTAAAAACACGAAAAATTGCAGTGCAAGCATTGTATGCCCTCTCCGATGGAATGGTAAAATATGGCTATTTTTCACCAGAGGAACGAAAAAAACTACAAGCAGAAGCAAATATGTCAGACGCTCCTTACAAGGGTGGTTTCAAAGGTTTATTTTCTAATTCTGCAGCTCCTGTTGTGGAAGAAGACATTGAAGAAGATTTTATCCCACAAGAAGAAGAAGCTAAACATGATTTTGTAGCTGATGGGGACGAAATGGAGTCCGCAGATTCGGAAGAAGAAGAGGATGACGATGATGACGAGGATGAGGAAGAAGATGATGATCTAGATGATGAGGACGACGAAGACGAGGATAAATAAACCTAGGAGTTTTCTATTTCTTATTTCTTACATTACAATTCAAACGGGCTGCCCAATTTACAAAACTCTAAAACTGGCAGCCTAGTTCATTCCAAACACGATCCCAAAAAAGAAAGTATTCGTTTTGCTGAATCTATTTTAGCTGAATACTCTTCTCTTTCTTATTCTCCAACCCACCTAATTTGTTTTGGTATAGGGATGGGTTATCATATTGAATCAATTTTAGAATTAAGTGGGGGCAAAATACGATTAACCTGTATCGAGCCTGATCCAAATGTTTTAGAAATTCCTGAAGTAAAAAAAAAACTCTTGAGCTAATCGAAAAATTTCAAACCAAAGAAGGAAAGTTAACTATATTTTCTCTTTCTGATTTTCCTTTTGCGAATTATTCTTTAGAGTCTAGGTTTGTGTTTTCGTTTCCGTATTATGCGAGAAATTATAATCAGGATTTTTTTTTATTTCAAGAATCTCTAAAAAAGAAATCAAGTCTCAACCAATCCACCATTTCAAATTTCGCTAGAGTGTGGTTTAGAAATTACTTCGTAAACCTAAATCTAAGTATTCATCGAGAACAAACTGGATTTATTTTCGGAAATAGTTTTCCTTTTCAAAATAAAGATGTGCTATTTGTAGGCGCTGCTCCTATTTTAGAAGAGCAGATTTCTTGGATTCGATCTAACCAAGATAGATTGTTTATTCTTTCTTCGGATACTGCTTGTTATACTCTTATTGCAAATCAAATTCGCCCTGATTTCATTGTGTCCATTGATGCAAGTAGAGGAACGATTTTTCATTTTAGAGAAATTCCTTCGGATATACCAATCATCACTTGGCTAGGGGCTAATAGCCATTTGTTTCGTTTACCAAATCCAATCTATTTGTATTTGTCTACCTATCCTTTAGATCAAGTTTTGCATTCTACTTTATTTTCAGAGGAAGAAAATATCCTGAAAAATCCTTCTTTAAATGTAGCGGGAATAACTAAGTCAATTGCAGAAAAATTTTTTGCAAGTAGATTTATTATGAGTGGAATTAGTTTTAAAATGCAATCTGGTAAAACACATTGCCGAGGTACGGGATATGAAAATTATCATCTTCCAAGGGTAAATCGGTATTATCCAATGGAAGCATATAGCCCGATAACTTATCAGAAAGAAATTAGTTCCAAAAACCAATTGGCACTTTATCATTTAACAGAAAGTAATCAGCTAACAGTGATTAAACCCGAAGACATTTATNNAAAGAAAAAATTCAGAAATTTCAAAAACTATTAAAAAATCAAACGCTTCAAAGAGAAATTCTACAAGAATCAGGAATTGATAAAAAGTTTTATGATAGATTTCTGAGTTTGATTAGTTAACGTGAACTCGATATAAGAAGATTACTCATCGTCATCCCCGAAATCCCTTATCGGGGATCTCAAGTAATATAAAATCCTGCTTAGAACTAGAGATTCCCGATAGAAAATCCACCCTTCGCTTCAAGTATTCGCGACCAGCGCCTTCGCATGGGAATGACACAATAAACCACTGCCGTAATTCTTGGAATTTCTTACATCGAGTTCACGTTAGTTAAAGTTTTATCATTAGACTTGTTGTTAAATTTAGTAAAATGTCATACTGAACTTAGTTTACACTGAGCCTGCCGAATGTATCGAAGGATACTATTTCTATTGAGTATGGATTTGACGGGCTCGCTAGAAACTAGCATGACACTATCGTTATTTTTAAGTTAGCAACAGCTCAATTTATCAACTAAAGAATAAGAAATGCGATATTTGTATAGCTAACGTGTAAAAATGTTCAATTTCACTGGTTAAATTAACTTTTTTGATTGCCAGATTTATTATCAGTATTGAATCCTGTTTTGGTGAAAGTCTCTTATTCAGCTATTCAGCTATTCA
>DDBL01000078.1 GCA_002333425.1 Leptospiraceae bacterium UBA2033 | reverse complement strand
AAAAGTTCCATGCTACTTCTGGCACTTTAGAAAAGTATTGAGTTTCATTAATGTAAACATTCCCATCCTCAAATTTTATTTTATCAACAATATTGTCTCCAGAAATAGGATACGACGTTTTATACGCATTAACCACATCTGATTCTAATAAGTGAATCTGTCTTAACTCCTCTCCTAATTTTACCAACTTCCAAAATGTTTTTCTATCTTCTGGATAAGGGACTCTCGGAAAATCTATCTTTAGAAATTCCTTGTATGTTTCTCTATATGAAGGTGAATGTAATACTGCATAAATATAATCTAAAATATCAATAGGAGCGAAGGAATTATTTGCAGTTTCTTTTTCGTCCGTGAAGGTTAATTCCAATGTATCGGAAATTTGTGTCACGAGTTCCATTTTTAAATTTGGTTCTCTTATTTTTAATCCATCTAGTTCTGGATTGGAAGAGTCAGAGTATAGGTAAAGAGGAAATGCATAAGTTGTTTCTTTTGTTTGAAGAGAAACTGCACACATATCAACTAAATTTTTTGAAATCAAAATATGTTGAAAATCAAAAGTTGACAATTGCCTACAAGTCATGATTGCTAGATTATCTTTCAGCATATGTTTCATTACAGAAAATCTATGCCTTTGAACTTTGCTTAAATCATATTCAATGTTTCTAATATCAAATGGTCTGTAATTATAAAACTGATTTGAGTTTTCAAATCTTGTAAAATTAACTAAAGTCCCATCACTATGAGTTTTTATACCACTTGTCGAGATCGGGAATAATTCATTAATTGAAATTCCATTATCATAATTGCTTTGTCCTTTATAATCTTTCGCTACAAAAAAATAGTTCGGTGCAACAACTTTAACTTCCTTATAAGAAACAGTTTTTAGATTGTTTACTGAAAGAAAATCATATTTAAATTCACGTTTGCCAAATAAATCAAAATGAAAAACTTGACCAAATTCATTTGATTTTTTCTTCCCAGTTTTGATAAAAAAATTGATTGAAACTCCTTGTTCTATATCAAACACATTCGCATCAGCAGTTCCATCAGGTGCAGTTTCTTTTTTCTTGGCGTTTCCGTGTAAATCTATGGTGTAAATTTTATCATAGGTTTTTAATAGGTTCCAACGCATACCACGGTAGGTGAGATTATCTAAAAATCCATGAGGATTGATAAAGGCTAAAATCCCACTTCCATTTTTTTCAATAAAATGCTGACCATAACGTAAAAATTTTACATAATCATCATTTATTGCTTTTGGATTTCTTTCTTTTAATTTTTCTTTACCTCCAGGCTCTTTCTTATAGTCTTCCATGAGATTCATAATCCAATCTCCCTTATTTGCGCTTTCTCCAGAATACGGAGGATTACCCATAACTACCATTACAGGAGTATCGCGCTTAACATCATTTGCCTGTTGTGCTTCTTCTGATAGCCAACGGGCTAATGCAAATAAGGTTCTGTCATCTTCGTGGTATTCTTCGAGAGAGTTAGTCAGATAGATTTTGAGTCGTTGATTCTTGGTTGGCTTAAATCCAGTCTCTTGTAAGAGCATATCAATTTTTAAATGTGCCATCGCATAAGAAGCCATTAGAATTTCAAAACCATGCAATCGCGGTATAAGATGATTCTCCACATAATTACTCCAAATACCTTCTTGTCCTTGAAACTTTTGGTAGAGTTGACGGATGAGTTCAGCAATGAACGTTCCGGTTCCTGTCGCAGGGTCTAGAAATTGAACGCGATGAACTGGTTTCTTAGTAGATTTTTTCTCTCCTGGCTGATTTACATCAATGTCAATCATTGAATTATCAGCAATTCCTTCTTTGATTCCAAATTCTGCCTTTAGTATATCGTCTATCGCACGAACGATGAAATTTACAACAGGACTTGGAGTATACCAAACTCCACGAGCTTTACGAAGAGCAGGGTCATACTCACTTAGAAAGGTTTCATAGAAATGAATGATAGGGTCTTGCGTTTGAGTTGACTTTCCAAAATCTTTTAGAAGGGTTGCAACATCAGCCGAACGAAAAATTTCAGCTAATGATTCTACAATCCATTTTATCCGGTCATCAATATCCGGACCAGCGATATAACTGAATAAACTTCTAAGAAATGGATTAGATTTTGGAATTAATTCTGCCGCTTCTTGACGAGAAAAAGTTTCCAATGTCTTGTCATGAAATCTTGCGGCAAACATTCCGTAAGCGATTGTCTGTGCATAGATGTCAGCAAATTCTTTTGGCTTTATGTCATGAATAAGAATTTTCTGAAACGCATTCATTTGATCTCTAAGAGAACTTGTTTCTTCTTTATTAATATCAAAAACGAGTGCAGCTTCAATTATATTTTCTAACATTCTGGCTTTCTTCGCCATCATAGCGGCTAATGTTGAAGAGGATTTAATTGTTTGTCCTTCAAATAAACAAAAGTCTTTTATGATGTCTATGAAAGTTGAAAAATTATTTTGGATTGGAACTATTTTTCCATTTTTTATTTCACCGATTTCAATTTTTGTTTTAAATTCTCCATTGATATAAAGATGAAACGCAAGGTAATCTGTAAAAATTAAATTTTGTAAAGACGCTCTGTATCTATCAAATTGTTCCTTTAGGGATTTACTGTCTAAATCTACTCCAATGTCTTTTGCTTCTATATAACCAACTGGAATATCTCTCTTTGTAATAATATAATCTGGTGCGCCACATTCAATTCGAGCAGGTTCATTTGTAACTAGAACATCTGGAACAATAGTATTGATTAATGCTTGTAAGTCTCCACGGTAAGAA
>DDBL01000086.1 GCA_002333425.1 Leptospiraceae bacterium UBA2033 | reverse complement strand
TTAAGATATAGGTTTCCTCGACGTCGTGTCTCGGAAAGACTGGAATATTTTTTTGCTTTTATTCGGAATTAAGAATTGCTTTTTTTCGGGGACATAATACGATGGTTTCCATGAAAAAGAATAAAGAGCAAATATTAAACGATTTATCCCCATTTTTTCCTGATATTATTAATGCTTATAAAGAAGGAATTACTCAATACCAACAAGATTTCTTGGATAGAGGAATTGCTGTCAGAAGCAGAAAACGATCGGTAGCAAACAATGTTTATGATGCAATTTTGGAAAAGCTGAAACCTAGATTTGAAAATCGCCAAAAAGACAATATATTTATTCGGGAAGAAAAAGGGGTAACTTTTTTACAAATCCATGATTATATTATTCGGTTAAAGAAAATAGATAAACATGGTAGAGCTTCAAATGTAATTACCAAAAATTCAGAAAATTATTATACTCCTCTTTTTGATTACTCTCTTTTCAATAATGAACAATTAGAAAATGTTAAAGGAATGAATTTAACTCTTGGATATATTCCGAATGAAGCTAGAACGGAATTTTCAGATTTATTTTTAGTGGCACCAGCAAGTAGAACAGAAATAGAATGGAAGCAAAATTTACATAGTATGGAGTTGGAAAATAAGGTTTATGAATTTATCCAACCAGAAGTTAAAAAAGAAAAACGTTCAAGGAAAATACAAGCAAGGAAGTCATCGTTACAAAAACAAAATATTATTGAAAATGCAAACTGAAAAGTATAAATAAGTCTATATGAAATCGCAACGAATAACAATTGCAAGGGAATCGCGGGGTCTTACTCAAAAAGAGTTAGCGTTAGCTACTGGCATTTCACAATCACAAATATCTAAATTTGAACAAGATACAAAAGAAATGACGGACTTTGATTTAGAAAAAATTTCAAAGGCTTTAGAATATCCGATTTCGTTTTTTAATAAGAAAATTGATACTCATACTGTTCATTTAGATTTTCGTAAAGGGAAATTGCCAACAGATAAATCACAAAGAAAAATAATGGCAATAGCGAATAGAACAAGGGATGAAATTAAAAACTTATTAAAAGAGGTAGACAAAGAATCAATCATAATTCCAGAAAATATTTTTTCTAGAAAACCCGTAGAAGCCGCTAAACAATTAAGAAATTTCTGGAAAATTCCTAAAGGTCCAATTCATAATTTAATGGAGGAAGTGGAAGAAAAATCTATAATATTGATGCCGATGAAATTTTCTGAACAAGATAAATTTACTGCCTGTGCATTAGAATTGAGTTATTCAAACCCGCTCATAATTTATAATTCTACTCATCCAATGGATAGAATTCGATTCTCTATCGCTCATGAGTTAGGGCATATCTTCCTCCATCATCATGGCGATCAAGATGTTGATCTATCGGTTCCATATGAATTTAATCAAAAAGTAAAAGAAGAGCAAGCTAATGAATTCGCATCCGAATTTTTAATGCCAGAGGAAGAAATTGCAAAAGATATTAAAGAGCTTAATATTGAAAAGCTACAGCAATTAAAATATAAATGGAAAGTTTCTATGGCAGCATTATTAGAACGAGCAAGAAGGCTTACTATTATAAATGAACTAAAATATATAAATTTTAGAAAAGAATTTAGTTATAGGAAATGGTTATTAGAAGAGCCTGGAAAATTACCATCAGAAGAACCTTTTCTTTTAAAAGAGATTATTGAGGCTTACCAAGAAGATTTAGGATTTACAAAAAAGGAAATAGCAGAACGAATAGGGCTACTTGAAAAAGAATTTGTGTCCATTTATTTAGGAAAAATGCAATTATCCGTTTTGCAATTTAAAAAGACAAATAAGGATCAGTAAGTATAAGGTATGCAAATATTAATCAAAGAATATATAGAAAAATTAAACAGGCTTTATAAAACAGGAAATGCAAGAGAGCATTCTTACCGTGGAGACTTACAGGTATTAATCAATACTATCGTTACTGATGTTTTAGTTACAAATGAGCCGGCTCGAACTGAATGCGGCGCACCTGATTATATTATAACAAAAAGAGATATTCCAGTTGGATATATAGAAGCAAAAGATATAGGAGTAGATTTAGAAAGTAAATCGCTCAAGGAACAATTTGATAGATATAAAGCGTCTTTACAAAATTTAATTTTTACAGATTACCTAACTTTTCATCTTTATATAAATGGAGAATTTAAAACCAAGATTGATATTGCTGAATTAAAAAATGGAAAAATAGTTCCAATCCAAAATAATTTTTCGACTTTCATAGACCTTATAAAAGACTTTTGTTTATTTGAAGGACAAACAATTAAATCTTCTTCAACATTAGCCGCTATGATGGCGAAGAAAGCTAGAATGTTAGAAAATATAATTGAAGCTGCACTGCTTTCGGATATTAAAAAAGAAGAAACAAGTTCTTTAAGAGACCAAATGGATGCGTTTCAGAAAATTCTTATACATGACATAAAGCCAAAGGAATTTGCGGACATCTATGCACAAACAATCGCATACGGAATGTTTGCCGCAAGGTTTCATGATAAGACTTTAGAAACTTTTTCTCGTCAAGAAGCGGCAGAATTAATTCCTAAATCAAATCCATTTCTTAGAAGTTTATTCAGTTACATTGCGGGTCCCGATATTGATGACCGGATAAAATGGATTGTAGAATCATTAGCTGAAATTTTTCGTTCGGCAGATGTTGCATCCCTCTTAAAAGATTTTGGAAAGGCGACGCAAACACAAGACCCGATTATTCACTTCTATGAAACATTTCTTACTGAGTATGACCCCGCACTTCGTAAGGCTAGAGGGGTTTGGTATACTCCAAGTCCTGTTGTCAATTTCATCGTTCGTGCAATAGACGATATACTAAAGAGTGAATTTGGAATCAAGGAAGGAATTGCAGATAGTTCAATGATTGACATTGATGTGAAACAACCAGGAGAGAAAAAATCTACAAAGAAAAAAGTTCATCGTGTTCAATTTCTAGACCCTGCCACTGGAACCGGAACATTTATTGCTGAACTCATCCGTCAAGTCTTCCAAAAGTTTCAGGGACAAGAAGGTATTTGGAGTAATTATGTGGAGAATCATCTTATACCGCGATTGCATGGTTTTGAAATTCTAATGGCTTCTTATGCAATGGCACATTTGAAAATCGACATGCTCTTGCAAGAGACAGGCTTTAAACCAATCAAGAACCAACGACTCAAAATATTTCTTACTAACTCTCTCGAAGAATATCACGAAGACGACGGAACCTTATTCGCATTAGCCCGTTGGCTCTCAGAAGAAGCACAGCAGGCAAACGATGTTAAACGCGATACTCCCGTGATGGTAGTAATGGGTAATCCACCTTATGCGGTAAGTAGTAGTAATAAAAGCGATTGGATTCAAAACCTAGTTGCAGATTACAAAAAAGATTTGAATGAAAAAAACATCCAACCTCTTTCAGATGATTATATCAAGTTCATTCGTTTCGGTCAGCATTTTATTGATAAAACAGGCGAAGGCATATTGGCGTATATCTCAAATAACAGTTTTATTGACGGACTCATCCACCGCCATATGCGAAAACATTTACTAGAGAGTTTTGATAAAATTTACATCCTAGACCTACACGGTAACGCAAAGAAAAAAGAAGTCTCTCCAGACGGCTCACCGGACCAAAATGTATTTGATATTATGCAAGGTGTATCCATTAACCTCTTCATTAAGACAGCTAAGAAAAAGAAAAATGAACTAGCAAAAGTTTTTCATTTTGATTTATTCGGAAAGCGAGAATTTAAGTATGATTTCTTGAATGAGAATAGTCTTAAAAAAATTAAATGGAATAATTTAGATTATGCGGAGCCGAATTATTATTTTGTAAAGAAGGATTTTGAAGGTGAGAGCGACTATGAACAAGGTTTTTCCTTAGGAGACCTGTTCGTATTGTCAAGCACCGGAGTTGAAACAGGTAACGATGAAAAATTTGTTCAGTTTAGTATTACGGATTTTGACAATGAAAAAATCGAAAAATTTAATCATGATAGAATAACTAAAATAACATACAGACCATTTGATATTAGATATTGTTACTATGACAATGATTTATTAAGAAGAGCTGCTTATAAAAATTTAAAGAACTTTTTAAGTGAAAATATTGGATTGGCTTTTCCGAGACAGTCAACCAATCTAGATTGGTCTCATATACAATTAATTAAAGATTTATTTGATAATAGAGCGCATTATAGTAATAAAGGAAGGTCTCTAATCTGCCCTCTCTATCTCTATCCAGATTCCGCCAACCCAGAATTAGGCACAAAAGCAAATAGAAAACCAAATTTGAATCTTCAAATTGTAAACAAGATTGCGGGTAAACTAAAATTAGCCTTTACGGAGGAAAAAGAGACAATAAATAATTCCTTTGCTCCTATTGATATTTTAGATTACATCTATGCAGTATTACATTCCCCGACATACAGAGAAACATACAAGGAATTTTTAAAGATAGATTTTCCGAGAGTGCCTTATCCAGAAAATAAAAAAACATTTTGGAAGTTGGTAAAATTAGGAGAAGAGTTACGACAGATTCACTTATTAGAATCAGATGTGGTTAATACCTATAAAACGTCTTATCCTATTTCTGGAGAGAATGTTGTTGATAAAATAAAATATGAGGAAGGAAATGTTTATATTAATGAAACTCAATACTTTTCTAAAGTCCCCGAAGTAGCATGGAACTTTTATATTGGCGGATACCAGCCCGCACAAAAATGGTTGAAAGATAGAAAAGAAAGAGTGCTTGGATTTGAAGACATTAAACATTATCAGAAAATCATTGTGGCTCTAGTTGAAACAGATAGAATAATGAAAGAGATTGATAAAAATTAAAAAAAGAAAAAATTGCAAACGCGCCTAACGTCGAGTTTGCGGAAATTGCTACTAAATAGTATTTGACAAGCAACTTCGCCAACCCAACATATTTGAAAAGATTTAGTATTGTG